>DASQGA010000107.1:0-10065 GCA_035632855.1 Gaiellaceae bacterium
CCGCGTGCGAAGAGCGAGATCGAGGCCGCGGTGGCGAGCGTCCCGGAGCTCCGGCAGGAGGCCGATCAGGCAACCGGCATCCAGCACAGGGTCCTGCTCGGCATCGACCAGCGGCTTCGAGACTTGCCCGAGGCTTCGAGCCTCATCGACCCCGCCGTCGAGGTCACGTTCGTGGCCTTCGAAGTCCTCGTCGGGATCTTCTTCGTGCTCGCGTGCGCCGCCTACTGGATCTTCGAGCGAAACGACGCCCAGCGACTCTTGCTCTCTGTCGTCCCGGTCAAGCGGCGTCGAATCGTCCGTGAGACGTGGGATCTGATCGATGCCAAGCTCGGCGCCTTCGTCCGGGGCCAGCTCATCCTGATCACGCTGGTGGCGACTGTTCTCTCGCTCGTCTTCTACGCCATCGGCGTCCCGTACTCGCTCCTGCTCGGCATCTTTGCGGGCGTCGTCGAGATCATCCCTGTCATTGGCCCGCTCGCCGCCGGGGCGCTCGCGATCGGCGTCGGGCTGACGGTGTCATGGCAGACTGCGACCGCCGCCGGCGTCGCCGTGGTCGTCGTTCGCCTCCTCGAGGACTACATCGTCATCCCCCGTGTGCTGGGTGACGCGGTTGGGCTCTCCCCGCTCGTGGTTCTCGTCTCGGTCTCCGCGGTGGCGCTCCTCTTCGGCGGCTTCGCGGTGCTGCTCGCGATCCCCTTCGCTGCCGTGTTGGCGACCCTGATCGACGTGATCATCCGAAACCGCGACCCCGGGAAGGAAGAGACGCCGACCGTCCTCTTCCCCGCCAAGGACCTGGAGGGTTGACACCGCGCGAGGCGGCGTCAGTCGATCACGAAGCCGACGAGGATGCTTCGGACGCGGCCCGTGCTGATCCGGAAGTCGGTCACGCGCCGGCCCGCCTCGAACCGTCCGATCCAGCAGTGGCGGAAGTTCTCGAACTCGGTCCGGCAGCGGGCACCGGGGTACGCGGCTCGGAGTTGGGACTCCGTCGAGAGGACGTGGATGCCGGCCGGCGTCGCCTGGCGCCTGCGCGTCGTCGAGACGGCTGTCGCGCCCTCGTTCCCCTGGAAGGTCACGCGCAGGCGGAAGTAGCGGAAGGTCGTGTAGGGCCCGAAGTCGTTCATCGCGTGCACGATCGTGGAAGGCCTGCCGGAATGGGCGCGGACCTCGGCGCGAGTCATCCCGAGCTTGATCCCGGCGATCGAAGACTGCGGGACGATCACGGCCTGCGCCGCTCCGGTGCCCACCAGGGCGGCAAGAGAGGCAACTGACAGTGCCAGGAAGCGGCGGCGACGCATCCAATGAGGTTCTACCGCGCGAAGCGGGCGAAGACAAGCCCGAGGTGCGGTGGTATCGTCGCTCAAAGGGGGCTTTCACGACGATGGGCATCGCCAAGGCGAAGCGCGGGACTGCGCTCCTCGTTGCCGCGGTCGTCGGTCTCGGGATTGCGGCCGGGGTCGACGCGCTTCGGGGCGACGGCGACCCCGCAGGTGGAAGCGCGTCTTCGAAGAGCGATCAGACGTCGACCGCCTCGGCGGCGCAAAAGCTTGCGAGCCGCCAGATCACGGGTGTCCTCCATTTCACCGTCAGAGTCCGTCCGGGGCAGTGTGCGCTCAGGTCGCTCGCGCTCCCCGGCCTGGAAGCGACGAGCGCGGTCGACGTCGGATCGTGCCGGATCGCGACGTCCCTCGGTGGCCGGGTGGCCGTCGGCGGCCCTTGCCCCGGAGGCGACATTTCCGTTCTTGGCCCAGCGCAGCCGGTCCTTTTGAAAGCTTGCGCACCGGCCTGGAAGCCGGACGGCACGCTGACGTTCGTGCGGCGCGACAGAGTGATCGAAGTCGTGAAGGGCTGCACGGGCACCGCCCCTGCGGACTGCCTCCGGCGCACTTCGATGCGGACGGGGCCAGGGGATGCGATTCGCGAGCTGGCCTGGATCGACGACGAGCGGCTCGCCATGCTTGTCGACGGCCCCGGAAGCATCGAGTCGGTCTTCGTCTCCGAGGCCGGGGGCCGAATCGCATCGCGCCGAAGCCAAAGGCCAGAGCTTTCGTTTCGGGATCTGTCCAACCTGCGCCCCTTCGGACGAAATCGCGTCATGGTGCGGACCGGTCCGCCTCCCGGGCGAGTTTTTCTCACGATCGGCGAGGGTGGAATCGCCAGCGCCTTTCCCAGGTTCCTGGCCGACGGGCAGGCGCTTGCCGTGTCTCCGGACGGCGCCTGGGTCGCCTCGACGCGAGCTGGGGTCGTGCACATCTACCGGCTCGGCAACCGGCGCCCTGTGGACCCGATCCGGCTCGCGATCGATGCCGTCGATCTCGGCTGGGGAGCCGGCTAGCTCCAGCCCAATTCGGTGAGGCGATCCTCGTCGATGCCGAAGTGGTGAGCGATTTCGTGGAGAACCGTGATCCGGATCTCGTCCTCGAGCACCTCCGGGTCGTCGCCGAACTCCTCGACGAGCGGGAGCCGGTAGATGGCGATCTTGTCCGGGAGGACGCCTGCGTAGCCCGTATCACGCTCCGTGAGCGGGATCCCGAGGTAGAGCCCATAGAGGTCGGGATCCTCGGCGTTCTCCTCCTCGACGACGATCTCGACGTTCGACATCGCCTTTCTGAGTTCGGGGGGGAGCGAATCGATTGCCCGCTCCACGTGCTCCTGGAAGGAGGTCAATACGTCGGCCGGAGCGGTCGAGGGCGACCGACCGCGAAGAACTTCGCCGCGACCATGCCGAAGGCGATTCCGCCCAGGTGGGCGAAGTACGCGACGCCGCCGCCCGCTTCCGGGTGCACGAACGAGGCCCCGCCGATGACGAGCTGGTAGACGAAGTAGATCCCCAGAAAGATGAACGCGGGGATCGGGAAGAAGAAGAACGGCGGCACGAAGGTCAGCACCTTCCCGTGCGGGACGAGGACGAAGTACGCCCCCAGCACCGCGGCGATCGCGCCGCTCGCGCCGAGGTTCGGGATCAGGCCCTCCTCGGCGGACCCGTACTGGAGCGTCACGAAGGTCTGTGTGGCCGTCGCCGCGAGTCCTCCCAGGAGGTAGAAGACGACGAAGCGCAGGCGCCCGAGCGTGTCCTCGACATTGTTCCCGAAGATCCAGAGGAAGAGCATGTTGCCGACGATGTGCGCCCAGCTCGCGTGCATGAACATCGACGTGACCGCGGTGAGCGGCCAGTCCTCGCCCACCTGCACACAGGAGCCTTCGACCTCGCAGGGGTGATAGGCGAGATCGTTCACCGCGCCCACGATCCCGGCCCCGCCCGCGTGCTCGTAAAAGATCCAGACGAGGGCGTTCGTGACGATCAGAGCAACCGTGACGACCGGAAAGTGCCGGGTCGGCACGTTGTCCTTGAGCGGGATCATCTGCCGCTACCTGATGACGAGGGCCATGAGGGCCTTCTGGGCGTGCAGACGGTTCTCGGCCTGATCCCACGCCGCCGAGCGGGGCCCGTGGAGGACGTCCTTCGCGACTTCCTCGCCGTAGTGGGCGGGCAAGCAGTGCATGACGATCGCGCGCTCGGCGGCGAGCGCGAGGGTCGCCGAGTCGATCCCGAACCCCTGGAGGTCGCGGAGCCTGCGCTCGCGCTCCTCGTCCTGGCCCATGCTCGTCCAGACGTCTGTGTAGAGCACGTCGGCCCCTTTCGCAACCGCCTCCGGATCGTGACCGAGCATGACGGATCCGCCCGAGCCGGCGGCGGCAGCAGTCGCCCAGCCGACCACCTCCGGATCCGGATCGTAGCCGGGCGGCGTGGCGGCCCTGAAGCGCATACCGAGTTTCGCGCAAGCGACCATCAAAGAGTGGCACACGTTGTTTCCGTCGCCGAGGTAGGCGACGGTTACCCCTTCGAGCTCGCCAAAGCGCTCCCGGATCGTCATGACGTCAGCGAGGGCCTGGCAGGGGTGGAACTCGTCGGTCAAGCCGTTGATGACGGCGACGCTCGCGGCTTCGGCGAGGGCGTCGACGTCGGCCTGGTGGAACGTCCGGATCATGATCCCGTCGACGTAGCGGGACAGAACCAGTCCCGTGTCCTCGATCGACTCGCCCCGCCCGAGCTGGAGATCGTTCGCCGAGAGGTAGAGCCCCGCGCCTCCGAGCTGGGCGATCCCGACCTCGAAGCTGACCCTCGTCCTGGTCGAGGGTTTCTGGAAGATCATCGCCAGCGTGCGGTCGGGGAGGAGGTGATGCTCCACCCGCTCGCGCTGCCTCGCCTTCAGCCTGTCCGCCAGCTCGAGCACCGTCCGGAGCTCGTCGGCAGACCAGTCGTTCACCCGCAGGAAGTCGCGGCCCTTCAGCGTCACGGGTATGGGAACCACGCGCGGATCCTAGCCCGGGACGATCCTCGTTCCGGCCTCTCCGCCCTCGAGGGCCTCGGCGCTTGTCACGAGCGCCTCGCCGCCCGTCTCGCGGACGAACCGGAAGGCGGCATCGATCTTCGGTCGCATGCTCCCGGCGGGAAGCTCGTCGAGGATCGCGTCGTCCCGGCCCGGTCGGAGCTCCGGAATCGGCTCGGCGTCCGGCGTCCCGAAGCCGCGTTCGACGGCAGTGACCTGCGTCAGGATCACGAGGCGCTCGGCGCCCAGCCCGATCGCGAGGAGCGCCGAGGCGAGGTCCTTGTCGATGACGGCGTCGACACCGTCGAGACGGCCGCCGCACCGGGCGACCGGGATGCCGCCGCCTCCCACCCCGACGACGATGCCTCCAGCCGAGATGAGGGCGCGGATCGTCTCCAGCTCGACGATCTCGAGCGGCTCCGGCGAGGGGACGACGCGGCGCCAGCCGCGGCCGGCGTCCTCACGGAGAATCCATTCCCGGTCTTGCCGGAGCCCGGCGGCCGTCGCCTGGTCGTAGAAGGGGCCGACCGGCTTGGTCGGGTTCGAGAAGGCTGGGTCATTCTCGTCCACGACCACGTGCGTGAGCAGGACTGAGACCTGGGCCCCGACCAGAGGCCGGAGCTCTGCGGCCGCGAGCGCGCCGATCTCGGCCTGCGTTTGTGCGACCGCGAGCCAGAGGGGGAGCGGCGGGACCTCGGCGCTGCCGAGCTCCTGGCGCAGGAGCTCGTTGCCGACCTGTGGCCCGTTGCCGTGAGTCAGGACGAGCGGCGCTGCGGCGAAGAGTATTGAGGCGGCGCTGAACGTGCGAGCCAGGTTGGCGCGCTGCTCGGCCGCCGTCCCGCGCTCGCCGGGACCGAGGAGGGTGTTCCCGCCGAGGGCCACGACTGTGAGCACAGGGTGGCTTTCGGCCCCGGGGTGGCCGTTCCTAGTCCTAGGTGCCCGCGAGGGCGGGAGCGGCGTCGAGGATGCCACGTTCGAGGAGAACATCGGCGATGGTTGGCGAGCCGAGCTCCTGAAGGCGATACGTGACCCGTAGGGCCGGCTTGTCGATGTCCACGATGCGGCGGAGGTCGATCGGGGTGCCGATCAAGACCAGGTCGGCGTCGGAGCGCTCGATGGTCTCCCGAAGTTCCTCGGTCTGCTTCGCCCCGTAGCCCATCGCGGGCAGGAGCTCGCCGACGTGCGGGTACTTCGCGAACGTGTCCTGGATCGACCCGACCGCGAAGGGCCGCGGATCGATCAGGGTGGCCGCGCCGTACTGCTTGGCTGCGAGGACGGCGGCGCCGTAGGTCATCTCTCCATGTGTGAGCGTCGGCCCGTCCTCGACCGCGAGCACGCGCTTGCCGGCGATCTGTTCCGGGTCGCCCTCGACATGGAACGGGGATGCGGCGCGAACGATCGTCGCGCCGGGGTTCACGGCGCGGATCGACTCGAGGACGGCCTCGACGCCCTCGGGCGGGGCGCTGTCGATCTTGTTTACGAGGCAGACGTCCGCCATGCGGAGGTTCTGCTCGCCGGGGTGGTAGCGGAGCTCGTGCCCGGCGCGATGCGGGTCGCAGACCACGATGTGGACGTCGGGCGCGATGAAGGGCACGTCGTTGTTCCCTCCGTCCCACAGGATCACGTCAGCCTCTTCCTCAGCGGCGGCGAGGATCCGGGCATAGTCAACTCCGGCGAAGACGAGGTTCCCCTCCGCGAGATGCGGCTCGTACTCCTCGCGCTCCTCGAGCGTGCAGTCGTTCGCATCGAGATCCTCGTAGCGCTCGAATCGCTGCACGACCTGTTTCGTCAGGTCGCCGTATGGCATCGGATGCCGGAGAACGGCGACACGCTTCCCGTCCTCCCGGAGGACGCGGGCTACGTGGCGCGTCGTCGGGCTCTTGCCAGCCCCGGTACGCACGGCGCAGATGGCAACGACCGGCTTCGAGGAGACGAGCTCGGTCGCCCTGGGCCCGAGGAGCCGGTAGTCGGCCCCCGCCGCGAGGGCGATCGAGCCGACGTGCATGACGTGCTCGTGAGTGACGTCCGAGTACGCGAACACGACCTCGTCGGCGTTCTCACGGAGGACGAGGGCGGCGAGCTCTTCCTCGGCCACGATGGGGATCCCGTCCGGGTAGCGCGAGCCCGCGAGCTCGGCCGGGTACACGCGTCCGTCGATGTCCGGTATCTGCGTGGCGGTGAAGGCGACCACCTCGACGTCCTCGCGCTCACGGAACGCCACGTTGAAGTTGTGGAAGTCCCGGCCGGCCGCGCCGGCGATGACGACCCGGGTCACGCTGACAAAGGCTCCCGAATTCGCTCGCCGATCGCGCCGAGCTCGAGCTCGGCCCCTGTAACCTCGCGCAGCATCTGGTCGGCATCCAGCCGCTGGCCCTCGTTCCAGAGCTCGCGGAGGAGGGAGCCCGCTTCGCGGCGTGCGAACCAAGCGTGCCCGAACTCCTCACGCAGGAACGTCCGGAGCTGCGCCTCGAACGCCCACGAGCGGAGGTAGCCGGTGGCGTAGAAGCCGTCGTCCACGTCCGCGAGGTAGTCCGAGGAAGCCGGTTCGATCTTGATCGCGTCGCCCAGGATCTCGACGTACCGGCCGCGCATGGCTTCGAGGCTAGTGTCGCCGTGGAGCTCGAGCTCGTAGAGGAGCTTGGCGCAGTAGCGACGAGCGAGGTAGAGGTGGAGCGCCGCGCCTTCTGCAGCGAAGGCTCCGGGTCGCCCGAAGTCGAGGCGCCGGGAGAGCCAGACCGGATCGTCGACGAGGCGCTCGAAGAGCGAGGCCCAGCCTTCGCTGACCGCTGCGTCGCCGAGGCGGCGGTGCTCGAAGGAGAGCTCGGCCGAGATGTTCGCGAAGTGCTCGGTATGGCCTGCCTCGTGGAAGAGGGCTCGCCAGTCCTCCGGGCCGCCCATCGGCTGGATCACGAGTATCACCCGCCCGGGCACCTCGATCGGCGAGCAAAACGCGCGCGGTGACTTACGCGGGCGGCGCTCGATGTCGAGCTCGACGTTCCGCTGTGCAGACAGGTCGATGCCGAGCTCGGTAAGCGTTCCGGTGAGGGCCGGGACCATGCCCTCGGCCGGAAAGCCCTCGTCCCACTCGGGGGCTCGGAAGACCCGTGCGACGTCCCAGCGCTCCGCGTCCTCGACCCCGACGCCCACCCGCGTGCGAAAGAGATCGTCGAGCGTGTCGACGTAGGAGTCCTCGGTGGCGGCAAGGAACTCTCGGCACTGGACCGCCATGCGGTCGAGACGGAACCCGAAGCGGTCGTACAACTCGCGGTACGTGGCCGCTCCGAGGCGCGCTGTCTCCTCGCGCTTCGTCTCCTCGGCGCGCACGTACTCGGGCAGGAGGGATTCCTCCGTGAGCGCGTTGCGAGCCTCCTCGAGGCGCGCCCGCTTCGCCCGATCCGGCTCGTTAGCCATCCGCGGGCGAAGCTCGCGATAGCCAATCGACTCGCCGTCGACGTCGGCCGTAAGCGTTGCCTCGAGCCCGGCCAGCCGCTCGGCCTGCTCGCGCGTCAGGTTGCCGAGATATCCCTCGCAGCCGAACCGCCAGAGCTCTGTGAGACGGGCGTCCTCCGCCGCCGCGGCGCCCAGCTGGGTGCAAGCCTCGAGCGTCGAGAGTTCGGAGAAGCGCTCGTAGATGCCCGTCAGCTCGAGCGTCTCCTTGAGGCCGGCGTAGTGGAGGTAGAACTCCTCGTCGAGGGCGGCGACAAAACGGTCGGCCTCTTCTCTGTACGCGTCCAGCTCGCCGCTACCGAAGGGGTGGGCCGACATCGGTCGCGTAGGATAGCGACCCGTGCTGCGGGAGTTCCAGGTCACGACGGAGCGGAAGACGCAGGTCGTCGATGTCACCGATCAGGTTCGCGCGGCGCTCGAGGGAGAGAATGGCGCCTCAGCTGCTCTTGTCTACGTCCCGCACACGACCGCGGGAGTCACGATCAACGAGCACATCGACCCGGCGCTGAAGAGCGACTTCGAGGCTGCGCTCGAGAACATCGTGGGCGACGAGTGGGCGTGGCAGCATTCCGATGCCGACGGGCCCAATGCGCCCTCTCACGTTCGGGCTGCGCTCTTGAGCCCCCAGGTGCTGATACCGCTCGAGGGCGGTGCGCTCGCCCTCGGCACGTACCAAGGCATCTTCTTCTGCGAGTTCGACGGTCCCAGGACCCGCAAGGTGCTCGTCACGACGCTGCAGTAAGGGCTTCGTTGGGATCGGCCGTCGCCGCCGGCGGCTCCGGCCCAGCTGGCCATCACGGCCACGTCCTGGGGTCTCACCCCGGCCTTGTCCGGTCTGCGCATGTGGCAAAGGGCCCGTAGTGGCGGCAGGAAGGGGTCGAAGTGAGATTCAGCGCGGCGGCGGTTCCGGGCCAACTGGCTAGCGCAGCCATGTCTTGGGTCTGACCTCGGACATGAACCCGGACATGTCGACCCCCGGCATGGCAATTTCAGTCACCTGCTGGGCCTGACCCCGCTTTGCGACGCTCCAGTAGCACACCGGTACGATCGAGCGGTGGCTGCGCCCGTCGCCCTCGACCAGGAGCTAGAGCTCCGGATCGACTCGCTCGCCTACGGCGGCAACGGCGTCGCACGGCTGAACGGCTTCGTCGTCTTCGTCCGGCGCGGGCTTCCGGGCGACACGGTTCGCGCCCGCGTCACGAAGGTGAAGCGAAGCCATGCAGAGGCGATCGCTGTGGAGGTGGTCGAGGCCGGTGCCGATCGGGTCGAGGCGCCCTGCGCCCACTACCCGGCTTGCGGCGGCTGCCGTTTCCAGGATCTCGCGTACGAGCGGCAGCTCGAGGCGAAGGCCGGTCAGGTCGGGGACGCCATGGCCCGGATAGGCGGGTTTGCGAACCTCGAGCTCGAGCCCGCCGTCCCGGCGGAGTCCATCTTCCACTACCGCAACAAGCTCGAGTACTCGTTCGCGAAGACGCCGGACGGGCCGGGGCTCGGTCTTCACCGCGCGGGCCGCTGGGACGAGGTGCTCGACATCCAGAAGTGCTGGCTCACCACCGACGTCGGCAACGGGATCAGGAACGCGGTCCGAGAGTGGGCCCGGGCGGAGGGCTTGTCCGTCTACGACCAGGCCACGCACGAGGGCTATCTGCGCCACCTGGTGGTCCGCGAGGGGCGGAACACCGCTCAAGCCCTCGTCGTCCTCGTGACGGCTCGAGGCCGGCTTGACGGCGAGGAGCGCCTCGTCGAAACGCTGCAGCGCGTTCCGGAGGTGCGGTCGATCTACCACGCGGTGAACGACAGGCCCGCCGAGGTCACGAACGTGCCTTCCAAGCTGCTCTGGGGCGAGGACGCGATCGAGGAAAAGATTCTCGGCCTGCGCTTCCGGGTGCGCCCGAACGCGTTCCTGCAGACGAACACGGCCATGGCCGAGGTGCTCTACGCGCTCGCGCTCGAGTATGCGGCCCTCACAGGCGAGGAGACCGTCTTCGACCTCTACTGCGGGACAGGCACGATCGGGCTCTCGCTGGCACGCGAGGCTCTGACGGTCTGGGGGGTCGAGGTCTCGGAGGAGTCTGTCGCCTGCGCGATCGAGAACGCGGAGCTGAACGGCATCACGAACACCGCCTTCTTCGCCGGCGAGGTAGGGGATTCGGTCGAGGAGCTGCACGAGCGCGCCGGGAAGCCGGACGTCGTCGTGGTCGATCCGCCGCGCGCGGGGCTCTCCGGCAAGGCGCTCCGGCGAATCGCACGGCTCGAGCCGGCCCGCATCGTCTACGTCTCCTGCAAT
>DASQGA010000108.1:0-1644 GCA_035632855.1 Gaiellaceae bacterium
TCCTGCTGCGGCCGCTCGGCCGGGATGTTCGCCGCGGCGAGCCTGGTCTTCAGCTCGTCGCGGGTGGCCGTCTTGTCAGCGACCCGAGCGTTCAGGAGCAGGAAGTACGCACCCAGGCCGGCCAGCGCGACCAGCGCGATCACGGCCAAGGCAAGCTGGGCCGGGTTCGCACGCCGTACGCCGCGCTCGCGAGGATCCTCCTTGGGCAGCAGGTTGAAGGCCCGCATGAGCGGGATCTGCGGCGCGCCGCCCGCGGGCTTGCGGGCAGCTCTGCCGCGAGGCTCCCTGAATCCCTTTGCCTTACGGCCCGCCTTCGGCTCCTTGGGCGCCTTGGGCTCCTTCAGGGCCTTGGGCTTGCGCGAGAAGCTCAGGTCGCGCTTCAGAAAGCTCCCGCCGCGCTTCTCGGGCTTCGGCTCGTCTGGCCCGTCGAGCTCGGGCTCGGGTCTGGCCGTCTTAGCGCTCCGGCGGAAGAGGTCGGAAAGCTTGATCTCCTTCTTCCAGTCAGGCATCAGTAGCCCATCCCGAGACCGATGGGGATCGCGAGCGCAGGGCTCGGCTCGCGCTTGAGCTTCTTGCTGACGCTGATCCCGACGAGCGGGTCTCCGACCCTGACCTTGACGCCGACGAGCTTCTCGACAGCCTCTGCGAACCCACGCAGCTGTGATGTTCCTCCAGCGAGAACGACTTCTCGGATGCCGAGGGAGCCTTCCTGGCTTTGGTAGAACTGGAGCGAGGAGACGAGCTCGCGGCCGAACGTCTGCAGTCCGACCTGAATCGCCTCGTGCGCCTTCGCGAGCTGCTCGGCGGAGAGCCCCTCGGGGACCGGGCCACCCTCGACCCAGAGCTCCCGCTTGAGCTCTTCGGCGCGGCCGGCATCAACGTCGAGCGCACGGGAGATGGCTCCCGTCAACGACGAGCCGCCCCAGTCGAGAACGCGCGTGTACTCGCAGCTCAGCCCGTCCGAGACGGCGAGCGTTGAGCGGTCGGATCCGACGGCGACGGCCACGAGAGCGCTTCGCTGAGCCCCCGCAGGCTCGACGGCAGCCGGAGGAGTCAGGGCACGAAGCAGCGCAAATGCCTCGAGGTCGACGCCGGCCACCTTGATGCCGGCCGAGCGGAACGCCTGGAGATAGGAGTCGATGAGATCGCGGTAGGCGACGACCAGGAGGACTCGCGCCGTCGAGAAACCCTCGGCGTCCTTGCTCTCGGAAAGCACCTGGTAGTCGAGCACCGCCTCCTCGATCGGGATCGGAAGCGCCTCCTGCGCGCGAAAGCGAACGGCATTCGCAAGCTGCTTGGGATCCTCGATCCCGATCAGCTCCATCGTCCTGACGCCGATGCGGTTGTTCGAGACGCCGATCCTGATGCCACGACGGGGCAGCTTGTGCAGCTTGAAGAAGGCCTTGAGGGCGACAGCGAGCGCCTCGACGTCCTTGACCTCGCCGCCGGCCACGATTCCGCGCGCGAGCGGCCCCTCGGCGACCTGGACGAGCTCGGCCGACCCGTTCAGGACGACGCGGGCTGCCGAGAGGCGCGAGGCGCCGATCTTCAAGCCGATGTTTTCCTTACCCACGGCTCGTCCCTACTCCGCCGCGACCCGAAGGCCGGCCTGGGGGGCTGGGCTGGCGCCGCCCCGCTTGAGCA
>DASQGA010000109.1:0-3133 GCA_035632855.1 Gaiellaceae bacterium
CTGCGGTCGGCCGACCCGCTCGCCTTCTTCGACCTGAAGGCATACACCGAAAGGCTCGCCGAGGCCGAGGTGGCGACGGGGCTCGGCGACGCCATCGTCGCCGGCGAGGCGGCGATCGAGCGCCGCTTTTGCGAACTCGCCGTCATGGATTTCGCATTCATGGGCGGCTCAATGGGAAGCGCCGTCGGCGAGAAGATCGCTCGTGCGGCAGAGCGCTCGGCCAAGCGGCGCGTCCCTTTCGTCTGCGTCACTGCCTCCGGCGGCGCCCGGATGCAGGAGGGGATCCTGGCCCTCATGCAGCTTCCGAAGACAGTGAGCGCGGTCGACATTCTCCGTGAGGCGCCTGCACCCCTCATCATCGTCATGACCCATCCCACGACCGCGGGAGTCCTGGCGAGCTTCGCGAGCCTCGGCGACGTCATCGTCGCGGAGCCCGGGGCACTGCTCGCTTTCACCGGCCCTCGAGTCGTCCAGCAAACAACCCGCGAGAAGCTTCCCGAGGACTTCGGTCTGGCCGAGTCGAACGCACGCTTCGGGCACGTCGACGCCATCGTTGCGCGTCCTGACCTTCGGCCCTATCTCGGTCGCCTTCTCGCGCTCTTCGACCATGGCAGCTGAGCCGAAAGCCGGTGACACCGAGCAGCTGCGCCTGCGCGAGCGGCTGACGCGGCTGCGTGGGCTCCCCCTCCTTCGAGGAGCGGGAGTGTCGGGCGAGCTTGCGAAGCTGGAGCGGCAGATCGAGCGGATCGCGGCCGAGCCCGACGCCGACGAAGTCTGGCGGTCGGTCGAGCTCGCGCGGCATCAGAATCGGCCCTACACGCTCGATTACGTGGAGCGGATGTTCGATGACTTCATCGAGCTCCACGGTGACCGCTCCCTTGCGGACGACCCGGCCATCGTCGCCGGCCTCGGGCGCTTCGATGGCCAGACGGTTGCGCTCGTCGGCCACCAGAAGGGTCGTGATATCCGGGAGCGGACGCACAGGAACTTCGGGATGGCCTATCCGGAGGGTTATCGGAAGGCGATGCGGGTCATGGAGCTCGCGGACCGCCACGGCTTTTCGGTGATCACGCTGGTCGATACACCCGGCGCCTATCCGGGCGTCCAGGCCGAGCAGCACGGCCAGGGCGGCTGGATCGCCCGCTGCCAGCTCGCGATGATTCGTCTCGGGGTCCCGTCGGTCACGTGCATCATCGGAGAGGGCGGCTCCGGTGGTGCGATCGCGATTGCCGTTTCCGACCGGGTGTTGATGCAGGAGAACGCGATCTACTCGGTGATCTCGCCCGAGGGGTGTGCGGCGATCCTCTGGCGCGACGCCGGCGAAGCGAAGAAAGCGGCCGCGGCATTCAAGCCGGACGCCGCCCACTGCCTGGAGCTCGGCGTCATCGACGGCATCGTCCCGGAACCTCCGGGCGGCGCCCAGACGGACCACGACGCGTCGGCGACGCTTCTCGCCGAGGGCCTCAAGCTCGCGCTGGCCGATGTGACCGGTCTCGATGCGAGCGAACGCCGGATCGGCAGACGCACGCGCTTCCGCAACATCGGTGTCTTCACGACCTAGATGGTTTCAACCATCGAAAAGCCTTAGGGCCGGCTTACACCGGCCCCAAGAGCCAACCCCCCTGGTCGGCGGAGAGAATCTCTCCCACTGAGACTTACCCGCGCTCGATCGCATCCAAAACATCGTCTGGCGCCGGACGGGAACACTACGGGCATGGCCGGGCTCACCGAGTACGAGCGCAAACGCACAAAAGCGAAGACACCGGAGCCTTTCGGGGGGAAGAAGCGCGGCAAGGCTCCCATCTTCGTCGTACAGCGACACGACGCTAGGAGGCTCCACTACGACTTTCGCCTCGAGCGGGACGGCGCCCTCGCAAGCTGGGCGGTCCCGAAGGGGATTCCGCTCGAGGCCGGGGAGCGTCATCTCGCCGTCCACGTCGAGGATCACCCGCTCGACTACGCAAGCTTCGAGGGCGAGATCCCGGCCGGAAACTACGGTGCCGGGACAGTCGAGATCTGGGACGAAGGAACGTACGAGCTCGTTGAGGAGAAGCGCGATGGCGGGCTGACGGTTCGCCTCGACGGAAAACGGCTCCGGGGGCTCTGGACGCTCGTTCCCGCGAAGCTCTCCGGCGACCCGAAGAACTGGCTTCTGATCAAGAAACGGGACGAAACCGGCGAGAAAGGCGCCGGGACGTCAGCTCGTCCTCCGGAGGTCTCCCCCATGCTCGCAACGCTCGTGGACGGCATGCCGCAGGGATCAGGGTGGGTGTACGAGGTCAAGTGGGACGGCTACCGGGCCATCGCCACAATCGCCGGCGGCGAGGTGAAGCTGACGAGCCGAAACGGGAACGACCTTACGGGTCGCTTCTCCGAGGTCGCGAAGCAGATCGGCAAGGCTGTGCGAACGCCGAATGCCGTCCTCGACGGTGAGGTGTGCGCCCTCGACGAGGACGGGCGCTCGAGCTTCTCGGAGATGCAGAAGGGGAGCGCCAACCTCGTGTACTACGTCTTCGACGCCCTCTGGGTCGAGGGGGAGTCGCTCCTTGGCCTGCCGCTGACCGAGCGCAAAGCGCGCCTTGAGTCGCTCCTCGATCGGCGGAACCCTCAGGTCCGGATCTCGGAGAGCTTCGAGGACGGTGTCGCGCTCATGCAGGCCGCTCGCGAGCAGCGCCTCGAGGGAGTGATCGCCAAAAAGGCCGGTTCCGCCTACATACCGGGGAAGCGGACGCGAGACTGGCTCAAGGTGAAGACGGAAGAGCGCCAGGAGTTTTTGATCGCGGGCTACACGAAGGGCCAGGGACGGCGAGCGTCCAGCCTCGGAGCGCTCGTCCTCGCCGTCCACAGGGGAGGCAATCTCGTCTGGGCCGGCAACTGCGGTACGGGCTTCGACGAGCAGGAGATTCAGAAGCTTCTGCGCAAGCTGCGTCCGCTCGAGCGCAAGACAAGCCCGTTCAAGGTCGTCCCGAAGATGCCCAAGGTCCGGAAGGGGGCCGTCGTCTGGGTGACGCCGAAGCTCGTCTGCGAGGTCCGCTTCAGCGAGTGGACCCACGACGGACGGCTCCGAGCCCCGTCGTATCAGGGCCTGCGCGAGGACAAGCCTCCCTCCGAGGTGCGGCGCGAGCTTCCGCTC
>DASQGA010000110.1:0-3166 GCA_035632855.1 Gaiellaceae bacterium
GCCCGGTGCGCTGCGATTCTCATCACTCACGGCCACTGGGATCACCTCGGAGGCGTCGCCGACCTGGCCGAAGGAACGGGTGCGCCGGTGCACATGGCCGAGGACGAGCGGGCGCTGCTCGAGAACGTGAACGACTACGCACCTCCGACCGTGAGGCTCCGCCCGTACACCCCGGACGTGCTGCTCCAGGGTGACGAGACGCTGGAGCTGGCCGGGATTGCCTTCGAGACGCTTCGCGTCCCAGGACATTCGCCCGCGCACCTCGCGTTCGCGGCCGACGGCTGCCTCTTCTCCGGCGACGTGCTCTTCGCGGGCTCGGTCGGTCGCACCGACTTCCCAGGCTCGGACTGGGACCTGCTCGAAGGGTCGATCGCCACGCTCCTCGACCGCTTCGCACCGGAGACGGTGGTCTATCCGGGCCATGGTCCCGCGACGACGCTCGGGGCCGAGCTCGCCTCGAACCCCTTCCTCGGTGAGCTTCGGGCCACCCGACGGTGAAGATCGAAGCACCGCGCGGCACGCACGACGTCCTGCCCTCCGAACAACCGCTCTGGCAGCGGGTGACGGGGGAGGCCGAGCAGCTTTGTGCGCTCTACGGCTACAGGCGAATCGAAACTCCCGTCTTCGAGCACACCGAGCTCTTCGAGCGGACGTCCGGGGCCGGATCCGACGTGGTTCAGAAGGAGATGTACACCTTCGAGGACAAGGGCGGCCGCTCGCTGACTTTGCGCCCCGAGGCGACCGCGCCCATCTGTCGCGCCTACGTGCAGCACGGACTCCATCGCGAGCCGCAGCCGCAGAAGCTCTACACGCTAGCGCCCATGTACAGGTATTCCGCGCCTCAGAAGGGACGCTACCGCGAGCACTGGCAGGTCTCGGTCGAGGCGGTCGGCTCCGACGACCCCGGACTCGACGCCGAGGTGATCCAGCTCTACGACGCCTGGCTCGGACGCCTCGGAATCACCGACTACCGGCTCGAGCTGAACTCGATCGGCGACCGGAACTGCCGCCCGGCCTACATCGAAAGCTTGACCCGGTGGCTCGACGACCACGACTCCGAGCTGGACGACGAGACCCGCGCCAAGCGCGCTACGAGTCCGCTTCGCGCCTTCGACAACTTCGAGGCGAAACCCGCAGGCGTCCGGGCTGCTCTGAGCGACGCGCCGAAGATCGGCGAGTCGCTGTGCAACGAGTGTCGGGAGCACTTCGCGTCTGTGCGCGCTCTCCTCGATGCGTACGGCGTCGCCTACGAGCTCGTGCCCACGCTAGTCCGCGGCCTCGACTACTACGCGCGAACCACGTGGGAGTTCGTCGGGCCTGCGCTGGGGGCGCAGAGAACGCTCTCGGGGGGTGGGCGCTACGACTACCTGGTCGAGGAGATCGGCGGCCCTCCAACCCCGGGCGTCGGCTTCGGGGCTGGCATCGAGCGGCTCTTGCTCGCCCTCGAAGAGGCCGGGGTCGAGATCGAGGCGGATGGGATCGACGTCTTCTTCGGTTACGACGAGGGCGTCGACCGGCCGGCGCTCCTGGCCCAGATGGCCGAGCTCAGGCGCGCGGGCTGGCGCTGTGACGCCGAGTACGCCGGCCGCTCGAAGAAGGGACAGCGGACCCAGGCGAGACGCCTGAAAGCCAGGTTCTTCGTCGAGGCCGATGCAAACGGCGCGACGATCACGCTCTCCGGGGGCCGTGCGGACGCTTCTCCGGTGCCGCTCGGGAAGCTGGCCCGGCGCCTGCTCGAGCTGGGAGCCAGTTGACGACCTGGCGGGACCTGGGCTGCGGCGAGGTCCGCGCCGACCACATCGGGGAGCGTCACACGCTCTCCGGCTGGGCGGCGACCCGCCGGGATCACGGCAAACTCGTCTTTATCGATCTCCGCGACTCGACGGGGCTCTGCCAGCTCGTCGTGAACCCCGAGCGGGCCCCAGACGCCATCGGGGCCGCGCACTCGATCCGGAACGAGTTCGTCCTCCGAGCTGAGGGGGAGGTGGTTGCCCGGGCGCCCGATGCCGTCAACCCCAACCTGCCGACCGGCGAGGTGGAGCTCCAGGTCGGCCGACTCGAGATCCTCTCGCGCTGCCCACCACTGCCGTTCCAGCTCGACGAGGAAGGCGTTGACGAGACCCTACGCTTTCGCTACCGGTGGCTCGACCTGCGCCGCGACAAGCTCCAGCGGAACCTCCGGCTGCGGGCGCAGGCCGTTGGAATCATCCGTCGGCACATGGAGGAGGCAGGCTTCGTCGACATCGAAACGCCGATCATGGGCAAGCCGACGCCGGAGGGAGCGCGCGACTTCCTCGTTCCGAGCCGGCTTCAGCACGGCCGCTTCTTCGCCCTCCCGCAGTCACCCCAGATCTACAAGCAGCTGCTGGTCATCTCCGGCTTCGAGCGCTACTACCAGATCGCACGGTGCTTCCGGGACGAAGACCTCCGCGCTGACCGGCTCCAGGAGCTGACGCAACTCGACGTCGAGATGGCCTTCCCGGACCGGGAGTTCCTCTTCGACCTGGTCGAGCGGGCCTACACCGCGGTCTGGCGCGAGTGCCGTGGCGTCGACCTCGCGCCGCCCTGGGCCCGGATGACCTGGCACGAGGCCGACAGGCGCTTCGGGTCGGACAAGCCGGACCTCCGCTTCGGCCTCGAGATCCAGGACGGAACGGAGGCCACGCGCGGGTCGGGGTTCGGCGTCTTCGCGAGCGCGCCGGCTGTGCGGTACCTCGTCGCGCCGCAGGCCTTCTCGCGCAGCGAGCTGGCTAAGCTCGAGGAGGTCGCGAAGCAATGGGGCGCCAAGGGGCTCGCCTACATCGTGTACGACGAGGAGGGCCAAGCCCGCTCGCCGATCGCGAAGTTCCTCTCCGAGGCGGAGCTCGGGGCGTTCAAGGCGGATCCCGGCTCGACCGTGCTCTTCGCAGCGGACGAACCCGTGCTGGTCTCGCGCGTTCTCGGCGCGCTTAGGCTACACCTCGGCCGGAAGCTGGAGCTCATCGACGAGGACGCCTGGCAGTTCCTCTGGATCACCGACTTCCCACTCCTCGAATGGGACGAGGAGGAGGGGCGCTGGACCGCGGTCCATCACCCCTTCACGCGTCCCAACCCGGACGGAGAGGCCTTGCTCGCCACCGACCCGGGCGCCGCGCTCGCGGAGGCCTACGACCTGGTCGGGAACGGG
>DASQGA010000111.1:0-2222 GCA_035632855.1 Gaiellaceae bacterium
GAGGACGAGGAACGCACCGGCGAGCGCGAGCCCGATCGCGTGATCACGTCGGTACGTACGGATGAGCGTCACAGCGCCGCCTGCGAGAAAGGCGAGGTATGCGAGCACGCCGAGGGCGCCGAGCTCCGCCGTGACGGTCAGCGGCGTCGTATGCGAGGGCTTGCCGGCCCGATCGCCGTTCACCCGTGCGAGCTCCCGGCTCTCGAGTGCCTCGGCTCCGATCCCCACTCCCACGAGCGGATGCTCCCGGATCACGTCGACGGTGTTCTCGACGAGGGCCGACCTCCCGCTCGTGAGCCGCCGCAGGCTGTCATCGTTCCCGGTTGCGAGGAGCACCGGAACCGCCAGGAGGACGACCGCCACCGTCGCTGCCAGGACGACTCGCCGGCTGCGGGCGTCCGCGGCGATCAGACTCACGACGAGGACTCCCGCCGCGAGAGCAACCATGCTCGACTGGGAGTAGGAGAAATAGAGGCCGGTCCAGACAAATGCGACCAGGGCGCTTCCGGCGAGCAGCCCGACCCTCCCCAGCCAGAGGCCCACGACCAGCACGACGATTCCGAGCGCGAGATGGCGCCCATAGATGCTCGGATCCTTGAAGACGGAGGTGACACGGAAGAAGGTGGTGTACGCGTTGCCGACCTCGAGATCCGGCGCGAAGAAAAGATCGCCGCTCCTGAGTTGCCAGAGCCCGACTGCGGTGAACGCACAGACGAGCGACACGAGGCCAGTCGCAAGGGCGCGAGGGGTCCAGCGCTCAAACGGTGACCGCGCCACGACGGCTGCGAGGGCCGAGAAGGGAAGGAGGAAGAAGACCAGGGCGATCGTGCCGTTGCGAGTGTCGGTCGACCAGGAGAGGGAGACCGCTGCGAGCAGGGCGAACGCGGCTGCCGGGCCGGCGAAGAGGAGCGGGATCGGCCTCAGCTCGGCCCCGGCGAGAACCCGAGCGACGAGCGCAAGCACGGCGGCTCCCAGTACGAAATAGAGAGGAAAGAGGAGCAAGACGTCGTCTCCCGCAAAGCCGACGGGGATGCGGAAGGGCGCAGCCACGAGGAGCGCGACCGGAGCCCAGGCGGGAAGGCGGTAGAAGGCAAAGGTCGCCGCGAGCAGGGCAGCTGCGGCGAGCGCCACGGCGGCGAGCCGGGGTGCCGAGGAGAACGCCGGCTCGAGGTCTGCTCGCGTCACGAGCGAGAGCCCGAGCAGGATCTCAGCCACGGCGAGTACCGCGAACCCCGGGAGGACGACCCACTTGCTTCGGCCGAGGAGCGTTGCGGCGGCGGCGGCCCCGCCGAGGGCGGCGACGAGCTCCACCGTGGCACCCTCGATCGCCATCCGCCGAACTCTAGAGGCTTGACGCGAGAGCTTTGCCGGGCCGGATCACGCTCGAAACACGGCGGAGCGCCCAGATCGAACGAGATACGGACGTGGCTGACCCCGAAGCATGGGGCCGTCCGGCGCGAGCCCGGCGGCACAGTGCTTCGTTGCGTTAGAGGTTCTTAGGGCGCTGGTAGAGTCGGGCCGCTATGCGCCCGGAGAGAGAGCCTGCGCGCGACCAGCCGCGCCCGCTCACCGATCTCGAGGCCGAGCGAGAGGTGAGCCTGGCCGGAGTCGGCCAGACGATCCTCCGACGCTGGTGGCTAGTTGCGGCCGGGGTCGCCGTGGGAGCCGTGATCGGCTACCTGCTCTCGCTCGGGGGCGGAAGCGTCTTCCAGGCCAAGGCGACGGTTTACCCGGGGAACCAGCTTTCGCCCTCGGGGAACCAGGCGATCCAGAGCCCCGCGACGAACCCCGCGACCATGGGTCAGGTGGCGCGAAGCGACGAGGTCGTTCAGGACGTTGCCCGTGAGGTGGGAGTCGATCCGGGCCGGCTCCGGCGCGGGATCTCGACGAAGCAGATCGGCCCCACGCAGACCCGGACGACGGCGGCGACTGTGCAGCTCGTCGAGATCGGTGTCCGCGGTCCCTGGCGGGCGGAGAGCGCCGAGGCGGCCAACCTGATCGCCGAGACAGTGGTCGATCGGACCTCCGGATACGTCGACGTGAAGATCGAGGCGCAGGAGGAGCTCCTCGCGGGCCAGACCCGCGAGCTCGCGCAGATCGAGCGCCGGATCGACGACTACAATGCCGCGGTCAGCTCGAGCCAGGAGCTCTCGCAGGTCGAGCGGCTGATCCTGAGCACTCAGCTCAGCCTCTTCGAGCAGCAGCGCGGCCAGCTCCTCGAG
>DASQGA010000112.1:0-2094 GCA_035632855.1 Gaiellaceae bacterium
AGGACGGCTGTGAGGGTCTCGAGCCAACGGGCGACCTCGAGGCGCCCGGCGTCGACGGCGCGACCTTCGACGAGCCGGTCGGCGAGGCCGGCCACGATCGCCTTCGCCTCCACATCGTCTCCAGCGAGCAGCACGTCCTCGTCGAGCGGCGCCTCGGATCGGGCGAGCAGCGTCGCGCTGACCGTGTGGAAGCCGGCGACGACGATCGATGCGGGCGCGGTCCGCTGTGCGATCTCCGCGAGCGAGATCGATCCGGGCTCGGCGCCCGGCTTCCCGTCGCGAAAGACGACGGGGGCCGCGACGCTGACGATGATCTTTCCCGCGAGCCGGTCGCGTATCCCCTGCACGGTCTCCTCGACGGCGCCCGGCGGCACCGACAGGAACGCGAGATCTGCGGACTGGCACGCGACTGCGTTCGGAACAAGCTCTCCACGCGGGTTTCGCGACCCCAGCACCACGTCTTCACCGAGGGCCCGGAGCCGAGTGGCAAGCCCGCGCCCGAAGTCGCCGCTGCCGCCGACGATCGCAATCCTCACCTGAGCGCTTCCACCACGCCTCGGCCGATCTCCTCCCGCTCGCGGGGGTCAACCATAACCGTGGGCACGACGACCGCCCGCAGGCCGAGCGCCTCGACTGCAGGAGCAAGCTCTGCGTCGGCCGGGTCGAGGACGAACGTCGAGACGAGCTCGGCATACAAGCGGGCGACTCCGAGCGCGCTCGGCTCGTGGCCGAGGGTGCTCAGCATCTCGGCGAGCGGCCCGCGCAGCGCGCGACCACCGATGATCGGCGAGATGGCGACAGCGTCCCGGCGGCGCGCCCCCACGGCCGCTCGGATACCAGGCACGGCCAGGATCGGGTCGATGGAAACGAAGGGGTTCGAAGGCGCAATGAGGACGCTGTCCGCCGCGGCCACGGCCTCCAGGACGCCGGGAGCCGGGCTGGCGGCCTCTGCGCCTTCGAAGCGGACGCCGAGCACCGGATCGGCGTGCCTGTGGCGCACGAACCAGCTCTGGAAGTCCAGCTCGCCTCGAGCGGTGGCCACGATCGTCCCGACGCGCTCGTCCGACGCGGGCAGCAGGCGGGTTTCGACGCCGAGTGCCGCTGCGATCCGAGCCGTGACCGTCGAGAGGGGCTCGCCGGAACGGAGCGCGGAGGTCCGCACCAAGTGGAGCCCGAGGTCCCGGTCCCCGAGCGTGAACCACGTTTCCGCCCCGAGCCGCTCCGCGGTGGCGAGCGCGTTCGTTGTCTCTTCGCGGACACCCCAGCCTCGCTCCTCGTCGAGAAGGCCGGCGAGGGTGTACAGGACCGTGTCGAGGTCCGGGGAGACTTCGAGCCCGAGAAACTCGAGGTCGTCTCCGACGTTCACGACGGCCGTGACCGCGGTGGGGCTCACCGCCCGGGCGAGGGCGTCGACCAGTCGCGAGCCTCCGAGACCACCGCACAGCACCGCGAAGTCAGGCATGTAGGCTCAGCGCGTGCTCGCGATCGTGCCGGTCAAAAGCCTGAACGGGGCGAAGACACGGCTCACCCCGCTCCTCTCCCCGGACGAGCGGGCTGAGCTGGTGCGGGGGATGCTCGCCGCAGTTCTTGCAGCCTGTGCGGAGAGCGAAGCCATCACGAGCACACTCGTGGTCACACCGGAGCCGGGCCTGGCCCCCGCGGGCGTCGAGGTTCTCGTGGATTCCGGTGACGGGCATGCCACTGCCGTGGCGTCTGCGCTCGCCGACGGTCGCGCCGCGAACGGCGCCCTGGTGGTCATGGCCGACTGCCCGCTCGCGGCCGGTGGCTCGCTTGACCGTCTGGCGACGGTGGCGGCTCCCGTGGCGCTCGTGCCCGCACTCGACGGCGGCCTGAACGCGCTGGCCCTCTCGAGCCCGGGTCTCTTCGAGCCCAGCTTTGGAGTGCCGGACGCAGCCGCGCGAACCGTCGCTCGCGCGCGAGCTGCAGGCATCGAGCCCGCCGTGCTCGACGAGCCCCTGCTCGCGTTCGACGTCGACCGCCCCTCTGATCTGAAGCGGCTTCACCGCGGAATCCTCTCACGCGCCGGGGCCTGCGCTTGACGGAGGCCGCCCGACTCCTGTCCTCCCCGCTCGA
>DASQGA010000113.1:0-2624 GCA_035632855.1 Gaiellaceae bacterium
CAAGCCAGGGTGCGCCATCGGCCGCAGGAAAGGCTAGAAGCCTTGACAAGGGCGAGGGTGCGAGCTGGCGCCGCGTCTGGGCCGCCATCCGAGGGTGGGGTAATTGTCGATCAACCATCTGCCCGGTGTCATGATGAACGAGCTTATGGCAGACGTCGCGGCACAGACGCGCGCCGGGGCGCGGCGTGAGGGCTTCAGCTTCCCGAGCCTGCTCATAGGAGGCGCCCACCTGGCCGTGCTCTCCGCGTTCGCCCTCGCACAGCCGCTCTTCGACCTCTTTTCGAAGAACGCCGAGTTCTTCGCGGTCCGGCGCTCGTCGCCGCTCGAAATCGTCGCCTTCGCGCTCGCTGTCACGTTCCTCCCGCCGTTGGCGATGCTCGCGGTGGAGACGCTGGCAGGGCTGGTCTCGCCCGTCCTCCGGCGCGCGCTCCACCTCGTCTTCGTGGCCGGCCTCACGGGTTTGGTCGCGATCCAGCTCGTCAAGCGCGCCGGGGACCTTTCGAGCGCACTCGTGATCGGACTCGCCGCCGCCGTGGGCATCGCGGTCGCGTTGCTCTACCTCCGGGTTCCGCCGGCACGGAGCTTCCTGACGATTCTCTCGCCGTCTCCGGTCGTCTTCTTGGCGCTCTTCCTGCTGGCGTCACCGATCGAGAAGCTCGTCCTGCCGGAGGACGTCAACGCGGCCGTCACGGATGTCTCCGCGCGAACTCCGGTCGTCGTGATCGTCTTCGACGAGTTCCCGGAGATCTCGCTCATGGACCGTGCTCACAAGATCGACGCCGAGCGGTTCCCGAACTTCGCCCGGCTCGCCCGGAACTCCACCTGGTTTCGGAACGCCACGGCCGTCAGCCACACGACGACCAAGGCCGTGCCGGCGATCATGACGGGAATCCGGCCTCGGCAGAACAAGCTGCCGATTTTCGCTGACCACCCCCACAGCATCTTCACGCTCTTCGGTGGCAGTTACCGGATGAACGTCGTCGAGTCGCAGACCTCCCTCTGCCCGAGGCAGCTCTGCGGGGACAACCGCCCGCGCTTGACGAGCACAGGAACACGGCCCAAGGAGGCCTCGCTCTACTCGGACGCGTCGTACGTCTACCTCCACCTGATCGCGCCGCCCCGCCTCGAAGAGAGGCTCCCGTCCGTCTCGACGGCCTGGGAGAACTTTGGCAACGAGGGCGGCACGGAGGCGAGCATCAGCTTCAGCGGTGACAGCCGCGCCACGACCCAGGGGGAGTCATGGGATGACCGTGGCGGCTCGACTCGGGCCTTCATCTCGTCGATCCGCGCCACGTCCCGGCCGGCGCTCAACTTCGCCCATATCCTGCTCCCACACGGCCCGTACCAGTACCTCCCGTCCGGGCGGCAGTACGTGCTCGGGAGCCTGGTCGCCCTCGGCCGCGACGGCGACAGCTGGGGGCCGCAGACCGCACTGGTCGTTCAGGCCTACGAGCGCTACCTCTACCAGCTCGAGTACACCGACCGCTTGGTCGGCCGGCTCCTGTCCCGGCTGAGGGCGATCGGGCTCTACGACAAGGCGCTGATCGTCGTGACGGCCGATCATGGGGTGAGCTTCCGGCCGGGAGACCGCCGCCGGGGACCGACCAGGACCAACCTCCAGGACGTCGCGTACGTCCCGCTCTTTCTGAAGCGGCCGGGCCAGCGCGAGGCGGTGATCGTCGACGACCACGTCGAGACGATCGACATCCTCCCGACGATCGCGGACGTGCTCGGAATCTCGATCCCGTGGGAGGCGGACGGGCGCTCGGGCTTCGGGAGCGAGCACACGTCCCGCGTCGACGTCTCGGGGTTCGTGAGGCCGGTCGCGTCCGTTCTCGGAGCACGGGACAAGGCGCTTGTGCGGCAGATCGGGCTCTTCGGGACCGGTGCGACGATGCCGGTGCTCTTCGGGGTGGGGCCGGCGCGGAGCATCCTCGGCCGCTCCGTGTCCCGCCTGCGAGTGGTCGGAGCCGGATCGGCGAGCGCAGAGATCGACTCGAAACCGCTCCGGCTGCTCCAGTCGCTGCGGAAGGGGTCACGGTTCTACCCCTCCCAGGTGACGGGCAGGGTCAGCGGCCTGGGCGCCGGCCGACCGGTGGCGATCTCGGTGAACGGACGCATTGCAGGCACGTCGAGGACGATCGACTCCACCGGCGCCGTCCGGTTCTCGATCCTGGTGCCGGAGGAGCTGCTCCACCCCGGCCGGAACCCCGTGCGCGTCTTTGCCCTGAGCGGGGCGGGCGGCCGCATCACTCTCGCCCCGCTCGCGTCTGGATAGTTCCTACAAAGCAGCGGCGGCCCGGCGCAGGGCCTCGTCGCGGGAGAGCGCCGCGAGAACGGTCCAGAGCTCGGGCCCGCGCTCGGCGCCGGTCAGGACGCGGCGCAGCGTTCGCAGGTCGCCTCCGACCGCCTTCAGCTCCCGCAGGATCGCCTTCGCCTGGTCGGAGTCGAGCTCCTCCGGCACGCCGCCGCGGAGCTCGAGGAAGCGCTCGAGAGTCAGGCGCTCGTCCTCGTTCGCTTGCGACGGCTCCGGGGCCCGCTCCAGGGATCTCGCGGTCGAACGGGCTTCGACCAGCGTCCGTGATCCCCGAAGCGCGGGCGCGAGGGCCACCGGCGCCTCGGCC
>DASQGA010000114.1:0-6359 GCA_035632855.1 Gaiellaceae bacterium
TGGCTCCGTGACGAAGCAGCCGTACATATCGGCGTGGCCACGAGGCTCGTAGACGAGAAGCTTGCGGACCTGCTCGAGGTGCTCCTGCGCCCAGCGGCGCTTCTCGAGGATGGTGCGGCCCGGGATCGGAGGCACGCCGCCAGTGACGATCCGGAACGGCTCACCGGCAGTGTGGTAGTCGGTCGCAGTGACTATGAGCGGGCCGGCCACGCGCCGACCCTAGATGACCGCTATCCGCCCCAGAGGTCGTTCCAGCGAACGGCGTCCCACTCGACGCCGGCCGGAAGCGCATCCCGCGCGGAGTCGATGGCCTCGCGGATCGTCTCTCCCCCACCCACGGACCACCACTCCTCGCCGCCGGATCCTTCGAACTCGACGTTCACGAGGTAAGAGTTGTACGGGGACGCGGGAGCGGCGTTCGGCGCCAGCTCGGAAACAGATGCAAGTTGTGTGGACATCGCTGCATGGTCGCCGTTCCGAAGTTCGGCTCCCAGCGAGCCAGCCCGTCTCTTGAGGTGCGGCTAGCTCGACCCATAGCCGGCCGCCTCGCAGAGCACGGCCCAGGCGCGCTCCACGTCCGCCGCGGTCGTCCTGAGGTTTCCGATCGCAAGCCGAAGCACGGTTCGCTCGTGCAGCACGGTGGGCGAGAGGAACACTTCGCCGGTGGCGTTCGCGCGCTCGACGATCTCGAGGTTCTCCTCGTCGGAGCCCTCGTGTCGAAAGCAGACGGCCGAGAAGGGAACCGGAGCAACGACGTCCCAGCCCGGCTCCGCCTCGACCCATGACGCGAAGAGCTGCGCGAGGCGCACGTGCTCGCGGATCCGCTCCTGGAGGCCGGAGCGGCCGTAGCAGCGGATCACCGCCCAGAGCTTGAGCGCACGGAAGCGTCGGCCGAGCGCGGGCCCGTAGTCCATGAGATTCGTCGCGTCCTCGTCGCTCCGGAGGTAGTCGGGCACGAGGCTGAACGCCCGACGAAGCACCTCCGGGCGGCGACTGAAGAGGCAGGAGCAGTCCACCGGCGTGAAGAGCCACTTGTGTGGGTTGACGACAATCGAATCAGAGCGCTCGCAGCCATCGAGGGCCCAGCGGAGCTCCTCACAGACCATCGCCGACCCGGCGTAGGCGGCGTCGACGTGGAGCCAGGCTCCAGCCTTCTCGGCCAGCTCGGCGATCGCGGGCACGGGATCGACGGAGGTCGTGGACGTCGTTCCCACGGTCGCCACGACCGCGGCCACTTCGGCGTCCTCGAACGCCTGGGCGAGTGCGTCCGGCTGCATCCGGAACTCGTCGTCCACGGCCACCTTGCGAGCTTTCAACCCGAGGATCCGGGCTGCCTTCTCGACCGACGAGTGCGCCTGCTCGGAGCAGAGCACAATGCCGCCCGGGCGAAGCTCACGGGCGGCCGCGAGCGCAGCGAGGGTCGAGGTGGAGGCTGTGTCCTCGATGTGCCCGTGGAGCCCTCTTGGGAGGCCCATGAGCTGGGCCACCCAGTCGAGCACGAGTTCCTCGAGCTCCGTCGCGGCCGGTGAGGTCCGCCACAGCATCGCGTTCACGTTCAGCGTCGCGGAGAGCAGCTCCGCGAGAATGCCCGGCTCCGAGCCCGAGATCGCGAAGTACGCGAAGAACCGCGGATGGTTCCAGTGGGTGATGCCCGGCAAAAGCACGTCGTCGAGGTCCCGGAGAACGGCTGAGAAAGGTTCCGGGTCGTCGGGCGGCGCGGCCGGCAGAGCAGCTCGAACAGCGCCGGGCTCGACGCGTGAGAGTACCGGCAGGTCGCGAACGCCCTCGAGATAGCGGGCGGCCCACTCGAGGGCGGCAGCCCCGTCGGCACGAAAGTCGCTCATGGGCCGACCCTTGGCCTATGAGCGTGTGGAGGGGGTGTGGGGGAACCGGAAGGTTCCTCCACCGGGTCAAAGAAGGGGGCTCGCGGGGGAAACATGGTTTCCCCCGCAGGAGCGAGCCGGAAGCGAGGGACGCTCATGGCTTCCGCAGCTCCCTGGCCTCGGTCCACGGCCTCGCGTTCACGACGTCGGCGGCGGACACCCAGCCTCGCCGCGCCTGCGCCACACCGAGCTCGAGCGCCCCCAGGTGGGCGACTTCGTGGGCGTCCGTCGAGATCACGAGCTTCACGCCCGCCTCCACCGCCGCCTTGGCGCTCACGTCCTTCAGGTCGAGCCGGTCCGCCTGGGAGTTGATCTCCAGGAACGTGACTGTCTCGACGGCTCCGGCGAATATTGCCTCCAGGTCGAGGTCGTAGGCCTCGCGTCGGTTGATCTTGCGCCCCGTAGGATGGCCGATGCAATCCACGTGGGGGCTCTCCATGGCCGCAAGCACACGCTTCGTGAGCTCGTCCCGGCCAGCGTCGAAGCCGCCGTGGATCGACGCCATCACCCAGTCCCGGGCTGCGAGCGTCTCGTCGTCCAGGTCAACCGTCCCGTTCTTTCGGATGTCGACCTCGACCCCCGAGAGGATCGTCAGCCCTGGGAACCGCTCGGCGAGGCCGGCGATCTCCTCCGCCTGGCGCTCGAGCCTGCCCTCGCGGAGTCGCTTGGCGTGGTCGCAGATAGCGATGTAGTTTCGGCCGAGCGCGGCAGCCGCCCCGGCCATCTCCGCGAGCGTGTCCCGACCGTCAGACCAATCGGTGTGCATGTGGAGGTCTCCCTGGAGGTCGGCAAGTTCGACGAGCTCGGGCAGCCTGCCCGCACGAGCGGCCTCAAGCTCGCCGCGATTCTCCCGAAGCTCGGGCGGGATCCACGTGTAGCCCAGCCGGTCGTAGAGCTCGCCTTCGCCGGCCGCGTGGAACACCTCCTCCGTCTCGACGTCCGTGACGCCGTACTCGGAGACGGAGAGCCCTCGGCGGACCGCCTCCTCCCGAAGCGCAACGTTGTGGGCCTTCGAGCCGGTGAAGTGCTGGAGCAGGTTGCCGTAGCTCTCGGGTGGGACGACGCGCAGGTCGAACCGAAGACCGTCGTGCGAGACCACGGTCGCCTTCGTCGGCCCGTGCGCGACGACCTCGAGCACCCAGGGGAGCTCGACGAAGTACGCGGTCAGCGCCGCCGGATCCGTGGCCGTCGCGATCAGGTCGAGGTCGCGGACTGTCTCGCATCGCCGTCGGATGCTCCCGGCCTCGGACACCCGCTCGACGCCGGGATGCGCCCGCACCGCTTCCAGGGCCTGGGCGACAGCGGGGAGCGCCCGGCCGAGCAGCGTCTTTCGTTCCACCTTCGCCTTCGGAGCGACCAAGGCTTTCAGCACCTTCTCCTCGGTCTTCGCGCCGAGCCCCGGTAGCTCGCGAAGTCGTCCCTGTTCCGCCGCGGCCTTCAGGTCGGCCGCGGACTGGACGCCCAGGTCGGTCCAGAGCTTCCTGGCCGTCTTCGGGCCGAGTCCCGGCACGTGCATCACCTCGACGAGACCGCCAGGAAGCCGGTCGCGGAGCTTGGCGAGAGCCTGGAGGTCTCCGGTCTCGGAGAGCTCCACGATCTTCGCCGCGATCGTGCCACCGACGCCCGGAATCTGGGTCGCCTTTCCTTCCATCGCTAGACGCGCCACCGGGGCCGCGGAGTCCCGGATCCTGGTCGCAGCCCGGCGGTAGGCAGCGAGCCGAAACGAGTCGGCCCCGTCGAGCTCGAGGAGGTCGGCGAGAAACTCCAAGCGGTCCGCGAGCTCGGAATTCGGGGGCAGGGCCCGGGCCACCCGGCGATGATATGCGGGTGCGGCTCGTCCTCTGCCTGCCTACCTACAACGAAATTCAGAACCTCGAGCCGATGGTGCGCGCGCTCGGCGAGGTCTTCGAGCGCGGGGCCGTCGACGGACACGTGCTCGTGATCGACGACGCCTCTCCGGACGGCACCGGTGAGCTCGCCGACGGGCTGGCCGCCGAGCTTCGGTACGTCGAGGTGCTGCACCGGCAGGCGAAGCAGGGCCTTGGGCCGGCGTACATCGCCGGTTTTCGGCACGCGCTGGCCGCGGGAGCCGAGCTTGTCATGGAGATGGACTGCGACTTCTCCCACTCCCCCGACGACGTCCCACGCCTCGTCCAGGCCGCGAGCGGAGCCGACCTCGTGCTCGGGTCACGCTACGTTCCCGGCGGACGGGTGGAGAACTGGGGCTTCGGGCGCCGCCTGGTGAGCCGCGCCGGGTCTGTCTACGCGCGGCGCGTCCTCGGGATCGACGTCCACGACCTGACGGGTGGGTTCAAGTGCTTCCGCCGGGTCGTCCTCGAGACGATCGACCTGGATTCAGTCTCGTCGCTCGGTTACACCTTTCAGGTCGAGACCACGTACCGCGCACTGCGCGCCGGGTTCCGGGTCGAGGAGGTCCCGATTGCCTTCTCGGACCGGGAACTGGGCGGATCGAAGATGACGAAGAGGATCGTCGCAGAGGCCGTCTGGCGCATCCCGGCGCTCCGTCTCGCGGCCGTGCTTGGGCGTCTTTAACGCTGGGTATAGTCATTTTCATGGCAGCTCTTACGGAAGTCACCGACGCCACCTTCGAGCAGGAGGTAACCCAGGCCGACCGCCCCGTGGTGGTCGACTTCTGGGCCCCGTGGTGTGGCCCGTGTCGCGTTATCGGCCCGATCCTCGAAGACATGGCCGCGCAGCACGGCGAGCGCGTCACCTTCGCGAAGCTGAACGTCGACGACAACCCTCAGGTGGCAGGCCGCTACAACGTCCTGTCGATCCCGACGGTGATCCTCTTCGCGAACGGCGAGCCGCAGGAGACCGTGGTCGGCGCGCGTTCGAAGAGCCACTACGAGGGCGCCTGGGAACGCTGGCTGAACGCCGCCTAGCCCGCTCAGGAGGGCTCGGCGAAACGCAGCTGAGCGGCAGGGCCGCGACGAGCGACGTTCCACCAATCCCTCCTGAGCGGGACCTGAGCGTCGCTAATCGCGGAAGTGGTTCCAGCCCTCGACCTCGATCGTCCGGCCGTCGAGTAAGAGGTCTACACCCGTCCCTTCCTCGCAGCGACCCACGATCGCGAAGCCAGACGTCTGGGCGTCCTCGGGGGCAAGAGCGGCAAGGAGCTCGTAGTCCTCGCCAAGGGCCCAGAAGGGCTCGTCACCAACCTCATCCAGGCGCGGTACGAGTGGGAGGCGCTCGACCTCGACCACGAGCTTGACGCTCGACCGCTCCGCGATCCGCGCTGCGTCGCTCGGAATCCCGTCAGAGAGATCCATGAGGGCGTGGGCAACCGGGCCGAGCCGACGGCCGGCGTCTGATCGGATCGGAGGGCGGTTGTGCATCCGAACGAGCTCGTTGAATCCGGAGAGGCCCAGCTTCAGGACCCAGAGACCCGCAGCAGAGCCACCCAGCGGGCCCGTGACGACGAGCGCATCACCGGGGCAGGCCCCACCCCGACCGGGCACCCGCGCGCTTCGACCCAGCGCGGTCACGCCGAGGGTGAGGACGGGCGCAACGCTCATGTCGCCGCCCACGACAGGGACGCCGGGCTCGTTCACGCCCTCGTAGAGCTGGAGCACGTCGTCCGCATCGGTCTCGCCGGGCGCCGCCAGCGTGACGAGCAGGGCCTCGGGCTCGGCGCCCATCGCCGCCAGGTCACTCAGATTCACGGCCGCAGCCTTGTAGCCGAGGTCACGCCACGATGTCCATTCACGGCGGAAGTGGACGCCCTCAACCAGAACGTCCTGCGTGGCGACGCGCCCACCGTCGAGCACCGCGCCGTCGTCTCCGATCCGTTCTGCCAACCCACGCCGCTCGAGCTCCGCGAGGAGCCCGAACTCACCCAGCTCGCTGAGTCGCAAGGCCGAAGACGTCGACGGGCCCGGAACCGGAGCCGATCTCGGCGAGGCCGGAGCGGACGGCCTCGGTGGCGACCTGGGCCGCCGCGCGAGCCGCATCCTCGAGGCTCTCGCCGCGCGCGAGGAACGCGGCCAGACTCGCGGAGTGGGTGCAGCCCGCTCCGTGGGTTGCCTCGTCCGCGTAGCGCTCGACCGGGATCGGGGTGTGGCGCTCGCCGTCGAAGAGCCAGTCGACCGCCTCCGCGCCGTGCCCCCCCGTGACGACGACCGCCGGCGCGCCGAGCGCGTGGATCCGCTCGGCGAGAGATGCCCGGTCGGCGTCGTCAGAATAGGGAACCCCGGTCAGCGCGTAGGCCTCGCGGAGATTCGGCGTCACGACCGTGGCGAGTGGAAAGAGTCTGCCCTTCAGCGTCTCGACGGCGTCGTCCTGGAGGAGCTTCGCCCCCGACGCGGCCACCAGGACCGGGTCGACGACGAGCGGAACGGAGTGCCCTTCGAGGTAGTCGGCGACCGTCTCGATGATCCCGCGGGAGAAGAGCATGCCCGTCTTCGCGGCATCCACCCCGATGTCCGTGAAGATCGCCTCGAGCTCGGCCCGGAT
>DASQGA010000115.1:0-3521 GCA_035632855.1 Gaiellaceae bacterium
CTTCGCCATGGGTGGCCGGCCGCTTCTTGCCCTCTCGGTGGCTGCGTTTCCAGAAGAGCTTCCGCTCGAGTCGGTGCGCGCGACCTTCGACGCCGCCGCGGCCAAGGTCGAGGAGGCCGGAGCGGTGCTTGCAGGGGGTCACACGATCCGCGACGAGGAGGCGAAGTACGGGCTCGCAGTGGTTGGCACGGCCCATCCCGACAGGCTCTGGCGGAAGAACGGGGCCCGTGCCGGCGACGCCCTCTTCTTGACGAAGCCGCTGGGGACGGGCCTTGTTCTGACCGGAGTCAGGAAGGGTCTCCTCGGTGAAGACGAGCAGGCCGCCGTCGCCGAGTCGATGACGCTCCTGAACGCCGAGGCGGCCGAGCTCTTGCGTCCCTTCGAGCCCCACGCCGTCACCGACGTGACGGGGTTCGGCCTTTTCGGCCATGCGTACGAGCTCGCGGAGCGAAGTCAGGTCCGACTGGTACTGCGATCCGAGGGGCTCCCGGTGCTTCCAGGCGCGCTTGCAGCAGCCGAGGCGGGCGTCCGAACGGGTGGTGACGAGCGCAACCGCGACTTCGCCGCAGCCGCTCTCGACGCGGGCCTGGCGAGCGATCGGGCCCTTGCGATCGGGTTCGACCCGCAGACGGCCGGGGGGCTCCTGATTTCGCTTCCCGAGGATCGCGCCCCGGTGCTCGAGACGACGTTCGCGACCGCAGGGGTCTTCCTGGCGCGCATCGGTCGCGTCAAGGCCGGCACGGGGGTGAAGCTCGAGTGACAGAAGCGGCGACTTCCAGGCTGGCACGAGCTCGGAGCCGCGCGCGCTCCGTCTCTCCATCGGCGTTCCGATGCCTCGCGGTCGTCGCGCTCGGGTCGCTCTTCGTGGTCGTTGCGACCGGCGCGGTCGTTCGACTGACTGCGTCGGGGCTCGGCTGCGACAACTGGCCACGCTGCGGCAACACGCCGTTTCCAGAGAAGGACTTCCACGCGCTGGTGGAGTTCGGAAACCGCGTCGTTGCGCTCGGCGCCATGGCCTGCACGGCGATCGCGGCGATCGCCGCGCGTCGGGTGGCGCGACTGCCCGGATGGATCCGCTGGGGCGCCGTCGCCGTTGCGGCCTCCGTCATTGCCCAGATCCCGCTCGGCGGCCTGACCGTGATCTTTGACCTGCACCCCCTCCTCGTCATGTCCCACTTCCTGCTTGCGTTCGCGGCGGTGGGCCTGGCCACGGCCGTTCTGGTGGGAGCGGACGGATTCGCGAAGGGCCGCCCTGCGGCCATAGTGCCGGAATGGCTGCCCTGGCTCGCGCTCGCCCTGCTTCCGGCAGCGCTCGTCCTCGTCGTCACCGGCGCCTTTGTCACGGCCGCAGGGCCGCACTCGGGCGGCTCGGACATCGAGCGCTTCGGAAACGTTCTCGATGCTGTCTATGTCCACGTCAGAGCGACAGCCGTCTTCGGGGTCGGCTTCCTTCTGCTTGTGATCGCGCTCGTCCGGCACCGGGCCCGGGTGCGGGGTGAGCTGCTCGTCGCCGCGGGCGTGCTCGGCGTCCTCCTCCTGCAGATGGCAGTGGGAGAGATCCAGTGGCGAAACGGCCTCCCCTGGGGGCTCGTGCTCGTCCACGTGGCCCTTGCGACTGCGGTGTGGGCGGGCGTCGTCGCCGTCGCTGCGCGGCTCTGGTCACATCCGCGCACGAAAAAGGCTCAAACGGCCTCACACCCGCGCGCTTTCTCGGATTAATCTCGAAAGCGGGAGGTGGGCCGCGGGTGACCCGGGCGTACATGAGGGTCCCCGGCGGCTGCCGTAAACTCGGGACGTGGCCGACCACCTTCGGATCGAGAGCCTGCCGCCGTTACGACGGCCCGTGCTCGTAGCAGCCTTCCGCGGTTGGAACGACGGTGCCCAGGGCGCCTCCCTCGCTGCCGGATACCTTGCTCAGGCCTGGGACGCGCAGCGGTTCGGCGACATCGACCCGGAGGAGTTCTACGATTTTCAGGCCACCCGCCCGCACGTGGCCCTCGAGGACGGCCTGACGCGACGGGTGGACTGGCCCGAGAACGCCTTCTACCACGCCGAGATCCCTGGCGCCGATCGTGACCTGCTGCTGCTCCTGGGGGTCGAGCCAAACCTGCGCTGGCGGACGTTCTGCTCGGCGATCGCGGGGCTCGCCGCGGACCTGAACGTCGAGCTCGTGGTCACCCTCGGCGCGCTCCTCGCCGACGTGCCCCATACGCGACCCTCGCCTGTCACGGGCTCCGCCAGCGACCCCGAGCTGGTCCGCGAGCTTGGCCTCTCGCTCTCGCGCTACGAGGGTCCGACGGGCATCGTTGGCGTTCTCCATGATGCGTGCAGGGGCGTCGACCTGCCCTCGGCGAGTCTCTGGGCAGCCGTACCGCACTACGCGTCGCTTGCCTCGAGCCCCCGCGCGGCTCATGCCCTCTGCTCTCGGCTTGCGGCGCTTCTCGAGGTCGAGCTCGACCTGGGCGAGCTCGAGCGCGCCGGCGACTCCTACGAGCGGCAGGTGAGCGAGGCGGTCGCGCAGGACGAGGAGACAGAGACCTACGTCCGCGAGCTCGAGCGGCGCCGAGATTCGCTCGGCGAGGAGCTGGACGTCTCCGGTGAGTCGCTCGCAGCCGAATTGACCCGCTTTCTCCGCGACCACGAGGAGCGGCGCCAGGACGAGGGCGAAGCCGACCCGTCCTAGGTCGCGTTTTACGGATTCACTAGTGGTCGGGGTGCGATGGTCGTTCCGAGGCAAGGACGCAGGGAGTGCCGATAGCAGCGCTATCTGTGCGACTGAGGACGCCGCCTCGGGGCGAGCAGCGCGGCCCGACTATCCGAAGGTGAAGGCGTAGGCCTCTGTGCCGGGGGTGAAGCTCAGCTCGAGGAGATGCTCGCGTGCCTGGCTCGGTGGCAGCGCGACGAGCGTGTAGAGGCGGTCACCCGTCACACGAACCGTTCCCACACGGTTGCCGTCCAGGATCACCTCCACCTCTTGCGGATCTCCCTCGTTCCCCAGCACGAGGTGGACTTTCCTTGCGTGGTAGCGAAGCTGCAGCCTGGCATCCGCGCCGGCCACGATGCGCTCCTCCTCGACCGTCCAGCGCCCGCCGTACCCGAGGCCGTTGGCGGGAAGCACCTTCGGGAGCGTGTAGTCGGCCTCGCGGTCGCTCGCGATCGGAGAGCCATAGAAGCGGTCGATCCGCCCGTAGCCGAGATAGGTCTCCGGTGTCTCGACGCCGACGGGGGTCTCGCTCTCGACCGACCCGGAGACGGGCTTCGGGAGCCCCGGCTCGGCGAGGAGCTTCCGGATGACGTCCTCGCTCTCCGCGTAGGCGCCTTCGCCGAAGTGCGCGAAGCGAACGTGTCCGGCTCTGTCGATGAAGTACTTGGCCGGCCAGTAGCGGTTCGCCCAAGCGTTCCAGGTCCCGTAGTCGTTGTCGAGCGCAACCGGGTAGTCGACGCCGAGCGAGCGCGTTGCCTCGTCGACGTTCGATCGGACCCGCTCGAAGGCGAACTCCGGCGTGTGCACCCCGACGATT
>DASQGA010000116.1:0-4385 GCA_035632855.1 Gaiellaceae bacterium
GAGTGGGCGCGCGAGCTGCTCACCCGTCAGGGCGCGGCCAGCGCCGAGGTACGCGAGCACGAGCTGCCCTTCACGGCGGCATCACCCGAGGCCTGGCTTGCCGACCAGGAGCTGCATCACCCCGTCTGGCGCTGGGTGCGCCGGCAGATCAACGAAGAGCGCTGGGCACAGCTTCGCGAGCAGAGCGTGGCGCTGCTTGCCGAGGCCAACGAGGACCCGCGCGCTTTTCGAACGACCAGCCGGTACCTCGTCGTGACCGCCCTGCGCTGACCCGGGCGCCTGGTCAGCGAAGCGAGATCGCGACCTCCTCCAGCAGGTCCATCCCCTCCTGCATGCCGGCCTCCATCCCGGAGTTGACGATCGTGTCGCGGAGCTCCTGGCTCGGGCACTGCACGAGGATCGTGAGCGTGGTGCGCCCGTCCGCTTCGGTGATCGTCACGATGTTCAGCGGTGCTTCCCCTTCGGGCGCTTCGGGCATCTCGTAGACCTCGGTCGTGACGATCCGCTCGTTCGGGACGATCTCGCGGTACTCGCCGTGGAAGGCGACTTCGAATCCGCCGGTCGCCACCATCACGTAGCGCCACATGCCGCCGACCCGGAGGTCGATCTCGGCGATCGTCATCTCGCCGCGTAGGCCGCTCCACCAGCGCCTGACCAGCTCGGGCGTGGTGTACGCCTCATACACCAGGTGCTTGGGCGCGTCGAACTCCCGCGTGATGAGGATCTCCTCGTCCGTGGGGAGGGTCACCGTCGCAGATCCGCTACTCGTCACTTCCACCATCTCCTTCGTCCTTCCGCTTGAGGTCGTCCAACACGAGATCCATCTGGTCGAACCGCTCCGACCACGTGCTCTCGTAGGTCTTCACCCAGTCGTGGATGGGCTTGAGCGCGTGGCCGTTGAGCCGGTACAGCCGCTGCCGTCCTTCGTCGCGCACGTCGACCGCTCCCACTTCTCGGAGCACCCGCAGGTGCTTCGACACCTGGGGCTGGGCCAGCCCGAGCACGCGCACGAGGTCGTTCACGGGGCGCTCGCCGTCGACGAGGGCGTCGAGGATCTGACGCCGCCGGGGCTCCGCCACCGCGTTGAACGCATCCGCCGTGGTCGCTGCTCGTGCCATGGGGACCATCATATGTCTATATAGGCATATGTCAAGCTGCGGTGTCGAGCGAGGCTGAAGCCAGCGACGCATCCGGCGCCCAGAAATGGGGAAACCCTGCAAATAGCAGGGTTTCCCTGTAGCAGGCCTATAAGCCGGATTCTGTCGAGGGTGACCATCCATCTAGGGCACCGGTTCCCCGGTACCTCGAGCGGCGCACCCGGCTCCTCGGCGGGCAGCCTAGAGCGGAGCCTGTTCGCCTTGCACCGGACGGGGTTTGGCTAGCCGCCGTGTCACCACGGCGCTGGTGGGCTCTTACCCCACCGTTTCACCCTTACCGCCGGCGTCTCCGGAGAGAAACGCATTCGCCGGTGGCGGTCTCCTTTCTGTGCCACTGTTCCGTCGGCTTTCGCCGCCTGGGATTTCCCCAGCGTCCTGCCCTTTGGTGTCCGGACTTTCCTCGGACCGCCGAAGCGGCCCGCGGTCACCCGGCCTGCACCTTGAATTGTACCCGCCGCCACAGCCCTTCGGCCTGGCCTAGCCAGCCTCCGTGCGTACCTCCAGGCTGGTGGCTTCCGAAAGCGCGAGCTGCGACCCGCACTCCGGGCAGGCGATCCCCTGGGGAGTTCGCATGACGAACTCCCCACACGCCAGGCACTCGAGGCTTGCACCCCGTATGAGCGCGTGAAGCTCCTGGTCGAGCGTCCTGTTGAGCGAGAGAACCTCCATCAAACGGTCCTGAAGACTCCTGTGACCTTCCCGAGGATCTGAACGTGATCCGGAAAAAGCGGCTCCATCGTCTGGTTCTCGGGCTGGAGGCGAATCTGGCCCCCGTCGCGGAAGAAGCGCTTGACGGTCGCCTCGTCGGTCGTCTCGTCGTCGCCTGCGAGCGCCACGACGATGTCCCCGTTCTTGGCGGTCTGCTGGCGGCGGACGACGATGTAGTCGTCGGGCATGATCCCCGCTTCGATCATGCTCTCGCCCCGGATCCGCAGGAGAAACTCCTCCCCAGCCCCGGACGAGAGAGGCTCCGGCACCGCCAGGTGGTCTTCCACGTTTTGCTCCGCGAGCAGCGGCCCACCCGCTGCAACTTGGCCGACCAGCGGCAGGACGCGCACGCGTGCCGCCTCGCCCAGAGAGCCGTCGGACGCAGGCCGTTCCCGGCCGAGGAGCTCGAGTGCCCGTGGCTTTGTCGGGTCTCGGCGGATGTATCCGGCCCGCTCGAGGTTCGCCAGGTGTGCGTGAACAGTGGACGGCGATGCAAGCCCTACCTTTTCGCCGATCTCACGCACCGTGGGTGGATATCCGTGCTCGTCGACGTAGGCCACCACATAGTCGTAGATCTCGCGCTGCCGGTCTGTGAGCATCGCTTTCCTCCGCGTAGATCGAACGTATGTTCGGAAGAGTAGCGAGGCGTGCGGACGGCGTCAACCGGCCGCTACAATCCCCCACCGCGCGCGCTGGTGGCGGAATTGGTAGACGCGCAAGGTTGAGGGCCTTGTGCCCCGAACGGGGCGTGGAGGTTCAAGTCCTCTCCAGCGCATTAAAGGCGTCTTGCTCATGGCCAGGGCGCCTTTTTGGTACCCCGGCCGGCCAGCTGAGCTCGGATTAAGGTATCCGCGTGCGCGAGCTCTGCGGGACTGCCGTCGACGCGGCGCTGGCTGCCGGCGCCGAGTACGCCGACGCCCGCGCGATCCTTCGACGCACCCAAGACATCGCCACGAAGAACGGCGAGGTCGAGTCGATCTCCGACGGCGAGTCCGAGGGCATCGGCGTCCGCGTTCTGGTCGGAGGCGCCTGGGGGTTCGCGTGCGACCGTCGCCTCTCGGGTGCCGGCGCCCAGGAAGCCGCTGCTCGTGCGGCGGAGTTCGCGCGGGCCAGCGCGTCACGCACCCGTCGTCCGGTCGTCCTCGCCGCGACGAGCGCCGAGCGCGGCGAGTACAGGACGCCCTTCGAGCGCGATCCGATTGAGGTCCCACTCGAGGAGAAGATCGAGCTTCTCCTGCGTGTGGACGCCTCCCTACGCCACGCCGACGTGACGATCACGCAGACCGCTGCGCGCGCGAGCCGCGAGCAGCGCGCGTTTCGATCGTCGGAGGGCGCCGATGTCTTCCAGGAGTTCGTGGAGTGCGGCGCCGGCCTCGAGGCGCTCGCGACCACGGACGGAGCGGTCCAGATCCGAAGCTATCCGAGCGCGCACGGAGGCTCGAGCGCCCAGGCCGGCTGGGAGTACGTCGAGGGGCTGGCCCTGGAAGCGCACGCTCCGCGCGTCGCCGAGGAGGCCGCTGCACTCCTCCGGGCGGACCCGTGTCCCCACAAGGTCACGACCGTCGTCATCGACTCGGAGCAGATGCAGCTCCAGGTGCACGAGTCCGTCGGCCATCCGACCGAGCTCGACCGGATCTACGGAACCGAGGCGGCATATGCCGGCACGAGCTTTCTGAAGCCGGAAGACCTCGGCTCGCTCCGCTATGGCTCCGAGCTCATGAACATCACGGCCGACTCGACGACGCCACTCGGCCTCGGTACGTTCGGCTATGACGACGAGGGCGTCCCGGCGAGCCGGGAGCCGATCGTGAGCGCAGGCATCCTGGAAGGCTTCCTGGACTCGCGCGAGACCGCATCGCTCCTGGGGGGCGGGACCGGCGGGTCGATGCGGGCCGACGGCTGGAGCCGGATGCCCCTGGTCCGGATGACGAACCTCCACCTCGAGCCCGGCGAGGGGACGCTCGACGACCTCCTCGCAGACGTCGACGACGGGATCCTCCTCGGCACGAACAAGAGCTGGTCGATCGACGACAAGCGCCTGAACTTTCAATTCGGGACACAGGTTGCGTGGGAGATCAAGAAGGGGAGGCGCGGGCGGCTCCTCCGCGACGCCACCTACATGGGCGTGACGCCCGAGTTCTGGGGTTCGCTAGATGGGCTCGGGGGCAGCGAGGATTGGACCATGGGAGGTCTCACGAACTGCGGGAAAGGCCAGCCGGGGCAGAGCGCCCACGTCTCGCACGGCGCCCCACCCGCGCGGTTTCGCCAGGTCCAAGTCGGCATCCGGTCGTGAGTGGCTCGCCGAGGGTGCTCGAACTCGCCGAGCGCGCGTGCGGGGCGGCTGAGGGGGACGAGGCCGATGCGCTCGTCCAGGCACAGCGGTCAGGCTTCGCGCGCTTCGCCGACTCGGTCGTCCACCAGCCGACGCTGATCGTCGACGAATCCGTGACTGTTCGTGTCGTGCGCGAGGGGCGGGTGGGCTGCGCGACCACGAACCGCACGGACGACGAAGGCCTCGCG
>DASQGA010000117.1:0-2919 GCA_035632855.1 Gaiellaceae bacterium
GCCATCTCCTCGTGCCGCACTTGGATGAACTCGATCTGCTCTTGCGCCCGCTGGAGCGCGCCCATGATCCCGTTGATGCCGTCGCCCGGATAGCCGTAGATCCGGCGCACGCCCCACTCGCGCAGCCTCGAGACGAGGAAGTCGGCAACTGTCTCGCTCATCGGTTGGTGACCTCCGTGGTCGTCAGGTATTGCCGGAGTTCGTTGGTCTGCGGCGGTCTCATCGCGCCGCGCGCGAAATTCAGCGGTCGCCGCAGCGGGACTTCTCTGACGCTACGCGCGATCGGCGACGCCCTCGACACCTGCGGCGGACGCGCAGTGGGCGCAGCAGAAGATCCTCCCGTCCGCCTCGACGCCGTGGCCGATCACTTTGCAGCCGCAGTGTTCACAGACGGGCGCGAGCGCATGGATCGCGCACTCGAAGCTGTCGAAGACGTGCGTCTCGTCGTTACGGCGAACTTCGAACGTCTTGTCGTACTCGTTGCCGCACACCTCGCAGGTCGCCATCGTCACTCCCGCGGCGTCGAGGTGGGCTGCGAGATCTCCTCCAGCATCCCGCCCGCGTTCTTGCCCTTCGCCTCGACCGCGACGTCCGCCTGCGCGAGCATGCCGACGAGCCGTCCGTCCTCGACCACCGGCAACCGGCGGACGCGGTGACGCGCCATCAGCGCGAGCGCCTCGTCGAGATCCTGTTCCGGCTCGACCGTGACGAGGTCGCGCGAGGCGACGTCGCCGACGTTGATCGACTGCGGGTCGACGCGCTCCGCCACCGCGCGTAGGACGATGTCGCGGTCGGTCAGGATGCCGATCAGGCGGTCGTCTTCGACGACCGGGAGCGAGCCGACGTCCTCCTGCTTCATCGTCTGCGCAGCGTCCGCAAGCGAATCAGTCGGAGCGGCCGAGCGGACATTCGGCGTCATGGCATCGCGAACTGTCTTGGCCATAATCGTTCCTCCCTCTGGGTTTCATCTGCCGTTCCGCTCCTACCCCCGCGCATGTACCGGAAACCACGGGCGCTTTGCGCGACCACCGATCTCAATCTGCGAGATCTTTCCCGGACGTTGGGTTCAGCCCGCTAGAGCCAGAGATGCGTTCCGACGCTCGTGTTCAGCGTCACTGCGAACGTCAGGTACATCAACCAGCCCCCTGTGGGTGCCAAAACTCAGGACCGACACTGAGAGTGAGGCGATTTACAGGTGGAACCGAATTTTGGCACCCCACAGGTGTCCAACGCGTCTCTCGACGTCCTTTCCAGCGCGGAAGATTGCCGATGCCCACGGCTGCCGTTACGGTGAGAACCGGTTCCTCTGACAAGCCTAAGGCAACTCTTGCCGCAGCTAGCTCGGCGAGATGTTCTGGTTGATCCGGAAGAAGTTGTACGGGTCGTACTTTTGCTTTCAAGGCTCGCAGCCGGTCGTACTTCTCCGGCCCGTAGGACTGGCGAACCCGCTCGGCCCCTCGTCACCCAGGAAGTTCACGTACACGCCCTCGTGCCACGGCTCCGGGGCTGACCAGAAGTTCCGCACCCACGGTCGATAACGCCCGCCGGCAGCATCATCTTCTTGTCGAGGATCCAGAGGCCGGTGTCGACGACGTAGCTGCTGCCCACGTCGTAAGTTGACTTGTCGACGCTGCCGATACCGCGTCGAGCCCCTCCACGTCGAAATCAGCGACGTCGGTGCCGGCGCAGGTCTCACCTCGCCGTTTCCGACCGCGTTCTTCGGGGCATCCAGATGGAAAGCCGCGAGGAGGAAATGCGATGGCACGGAGCGTGCGCGAGGTCATGACCGAGAATCCGCTCAGCATCACCCGTCGGAGCCGGTCGTGAAAGCGGCGCGGATCATGCGCGACGAGGACATCGGCTCGCTGCCGGTCGTCGAGCAGGACCGCCTCTACGGAATGATCACGGATCGCGACATCACGACGCGGGTCGTCGCCCAGGAATCCGATCTCGGATCGATCTCGGTTCGCGACGTCGCCTCGACCGGGCCCGTGTGCGTCGATGCCGACAGTGATCTCGACGAGGCTCTGCATCTAATGGCGCACCACCAAGTGCGGTGGCTGCCGGTCGTCGATGGTGGCCGGCTCGTGGGCATCCTCGCCCAAGCGGACGTCGCGCACGAGGAACAGCACGAGAAGGTGGGCGAGACGGTGGAGGCGATCTCTGACCCGTCCACGGAAAACCGACACTAGGAGAAAACGATGCCGGAGAAGAAGCACCTGCGAGGCGTGAGCGACGAGGAGCAGCGTCAATACGAGCACATCAAGGAAGAGGCCAAGAAGGAAGGCCGCTACAAGGGCCGCGAGGAAGAGGTGGCCGCCCGCACCGTCATGAAGCAGCACGGCGAGAAGGGTCACGAGAAGGGTGAGTAGCCGGATGGGGCGCTTGATCGTCGTCGGAGTCGACGGCTCTCCGGGCAGCGACGTCGCGCTGCGCTGGGCGCTCGAGGAGGCGAAGCTGCGCTCCGTCCGGGTCCGCGCCGTCAATGCCTACCAGCCGCCGCAGCTAGCTCTGAACGGAGTCGCGATGGGCGCGCCGGGCGTTCTCACGTGGGCCGGGTCGGGGGAGGATGTCGAGCGGCTCCGCTCGGCGTCCGAGGCGGGGGCGAGGCGCGTGCTCGACGAGGCGCTCGCACGGGCGGATGCTGATACGGACGGGGTCGAGGTCGAGCCGGAAGCTCTCGAGGGGCCGCCGGCCGATACCCTCATCCGCGCGGGCCGGGGCGCCGAGTTGCTCGTCGTCGGCTCCCGTGGCCGCGGAGGCTTCGCCGGACTCCTGCTCGGCTCGGTCAGCCAGCAGTGCGCCCAGCACCCGCCCTGCCCAGTCGTCATCCTGCCGCCGCCCGAAGACGTCGAGGGCGGATAGCGGCCCGGCGACGAAAGCCGAAGGACAACTGCGGCGAGCGTGAGCGTCCCGTCC
>DASQGA010000118.1:0-10859 GCA_035632855.1 Gaiellaceae bacterium
GGCATCCGCAAGGCTGAAGACCGCCTCGAGCTCGCCCTCCACGTCGAAGTGGTCGTGGACGTACGCTTCGCCGAGCGTCAGGTCGGTCGGCGGCCAGAGCATGGCGCGGAGCGCCCCAGGCCCGCGGAGGACGATCGTGACGCGAGGTTCCCCGTTTGCCGGCCATTCGCGCCCGTCCCAGAGGCGGAAACGCACGGCTCCGGTGTCGCCGCCCAGCACCTCCCCGAGCGTGGCGAGGGTGCGGTCCGCGTCGGCGCTCACAGGCCCGCGGCGAGGCGCTCGAGGTCCTCGCCGTTCGTCCAGTACCCACATGACACACGGACCCAGCCAAGCCCGGGAAGGTCGCGGACGACCACGCCCTGCTCGGCGAGGGAGGCGACGAGCTCGGCTGGGTCGCCGCTGGGCCGAAAAGTCACGATCGTCGCCTGGCCGTGCTCGGTCACGACCTCGGCGCTCTCGGCGCAGAGCGATCGGCAGGCCTCGGCGGCGTCGCTCGCCTGTTGGAAGCGTTCGCCCCCCACCTCCTCGGCAAAGCGCAGTGACGCGAGGAGCCCGGCGAGCGGCCCCGGGCCGATCCAGATCGACTCGAACCGCCTCGCGTCCGGCCACGGCACGAGCTCGACGGTGTCTTCCCAGGAGAGGTAGGAAGGAGCGGTGAGCGACAGATCGTGGATCCAGTCAGGGCCGACGTAGAGCGCGCCGGTGGTGTCCGGCCCGAGCAGCCACTTCTGCCCCGAGACCGTATAGAAGTCGCACCCGAGCTCACCGACGTCGACCGGGATCGTCCCGACGGACTGCGCGCCGTCGACGAGCACCGGGAAGCGGCGGCCCGAGAGCTTCGCCACCGGGAGAACCGCGCCCGTGGTCCAGGCGACGTGCGAGATCGCCACGAGGCGCGTGCGATCGTTGAGCTCGGCCTCGATCGCGGCGAGGGCCTCCGAGGCCGGCCGGTCTCGAATGCGAGCGACTCGCACGCCCGCCGGCGACACGTGGAGGGCTCCGAGCAAGCCGGGGTGCTCGCAATCGGTCGTGACGACCTCGTCCTCCGGGCCGAGCCGAAGGCCGGAGACAACGATGTCGCAGCCCTCCGTCGTGGAGGTGGTTAGCGCGAGCGCACCGGCCTGGGCGCCGATCAGGCGAGCGAGTGCCTCGCGGAGCGCGGTCCGGAGCTCCTTCGTCTCCTCCCAGAGAGTCAGGCTCGAGCGCCCCTCGACCAGAACCCGCTGCTGCCAGCGGACGGCCTCGTCCACGGTACGGCGCGGAAGCGGCCCGAACGTGCCGGTGTTCAGGTACGCAAGCCGCTCGAGTACGGGCAATTCGGCGCGCACGGCCGCGAGGTCTATGCGACCACCGCCTCCACTGGCGCGTGATCCGAAAGGACGGCGCCGTCCTCGGTCTGGCGCCGCTCGATCGGCCATAGGCTCGGCTTGCGCTCATATTCGAGTCCCCGTACGAGGATCTGGTCGATGCCGTCCAGCGGCTCCGAGAAGCCGGGCAGGGCGTGGCCACGAGCGTTGAAGTCGCCGCAGAGGATCGTGGGCGCCTCGGGCGGCCACAGGAGTGCGAGCCGGTCGACCTCGGCTTCGGCGAGCGAGTGATCCTTGGTCGCGTGGAGGTTCGCGACGACGATGACACGCTTCCGCTCCCGCACGTGGACAGCCTGGCAGACACGGCGGTTCCAGGCCCAGTCGAGGCGCTCCCGGAGCGAAAGGCGACGGGCCCGCGCCTCTGCCGATCTGAAGGGGCCCGGGTTCAAGCGGATGGCTCGAGGCGTGCCAACGAGCTCGAGCCGGCGGGAGAGGAGCAGCGCATTCGCCTGACCGGTGAGGAGCGATCGGAAGCGGCGGGGATTCCGCTTCGTGAGCTTCCCTGCGAGCGGACCCCCGAGCGGCAGCATCGCAATGGCGCCGACGGCGTTCATGCCGCTCCACGCCTCGAGCCGGCCGAGCGCCCAGACCGGGACTTCCTGGAATGCGACCACGTCCGGGCCGTCCTCGACTGCCGTCCGAACCATCCGCTCTAGGTGGAGCGCCCCCGACGGCGGCGAGGTGCGGCCGTGGAAGAGGTTCCAGGTTCGGACGAGGAGGCTCACGGACGCGATTACTGTAAGGGCGGTGCGCGTCACGCTCGTCGACCCCGGAGCGTTCACGATCCCGTACGACCACGCGCTCGCGTCGGCGCTCGCCCGCCGCGGGCTCGATGTCGAGCTGGTGACATCGCGCTTTCGCTTCGCCCGGGCGCCCGAGCCCGATGGGTACCGGCGGCGTGAGCTTTTCTACCCCGCCAGCTCCCGGCTCTTCCGTCGCTCGAGGCTGCGCCTCCCCGTCCGCGCCGCGGAGCACGTCGTGGGCCTGGCGCGACTCCGGCGCCTCCACACGGACGTGCTGCACGTCCAGTGGGCACCGCTTCCGCCCGTGGAGCTTCGCCTGCTTCCGCTCGGCGGGCCTTCGGTGATCACCGCGCACGACGTCCTTCCCAGACGTTGGGCCTCGAGGCCCGATCACTGGCGCCGCCTCTACGGCCGGTTCGACCGTGTGATCGTCCACAGCGGGCACGGCCGAGAGCGGCTCGTCGACGAGGTGGGCGTCGAATGCGAGCTGATTCGCGTCATCCCACACCCCGTCTTTCCGGGCTCGACCGCGTACGAGGACGACGGCCGGACGATCCTCTTCATCGGCGTCATCCAGCCGTACAAGCAGCTCGACCACGTCCTGGAGGCAGCGGCGCGAATCGGTGCCCGGACCATCGTCGCCGGGGACCCCGCCATGGACGTCTCTCGCTGGCGTAACCATCCCGAGGTCGAATGGCGCCTCGGCTACCTCGACGACGCAGAGCTCGACGATGCGCTACACCAGGCCACGGTCGCGGTCTTCGCCTACCGCCAGGAGATCGATCAGAGTGGCGCGCTCCTCCGCGCCCTCGGCTCCGGCGTACCGGCCGTCACGTACGACGTGGGTGGCATGGCTGAGCCCGTGCGCCGGTTCGGCGCCGGCGCAGTCGTTCCCGCCGATGACCGCGAGGCGCTCGCGGAGGCAGCCGGGCATCTGCTTGCAGACGTGGATTCCCTTGCCAGGGCCCGGGAAGGTGCACGCCGCGCTGCCGCCGAGCTCACGTGGGCGGCGGCGGCAGAGGCGCACGAGGCCGTCTACGAGGAGATTCCCCGCTGAGCCCGTCCGAACGCTTCCAGGAGCTCGCGGAGCGCCAGCTTGCGCTCTTTCGCGAGGACGAGGCCGAACTGCTCGCCGAGGTCGAGGAGGCGCTCGGTGCCTACGACAGCGCCGACCGGGACGAAGCCGAGGAGCGCTACGGGGAGTTCGTCGACCTCGTGGACAGCGGCCGCGAGGCGCTTCTCGACATGCGGGACGCCTTCGCCCAGTCCCTCGACGAGGAGGCGGCGGAGGCATACCGGCTCGCCTTCGACGACCTCGTGCGGAAACGATTCCCCCGCTTCGGTCTCGAGCTCGACTAGAGGCGTGGCGTGGAGTGAGCGAAAGATCTGTTCCCCACTTGTAAACAGTGTGGTTAGCCGTATTCCTGGCTCAGAGGGTCGCTGCCACACTTCGGTACGTGGCCATGAGTGTGCTGATCGTCGACGACCATCCGAGCTTTCGTGCCACCGCGCGCGTTCTCCTCGAGTCCGAGGGGTTCGATGTGGTGGGCGAAGCCGAGGACGGATCGAGCGCGCTCGAGGCCGCCGCGGCTCTCCGCCCCCAGATCGTCCTCCTCGACGTCCAGCTCCCTGATCTCGACGGCTTCGAGGTCTCGGCGCGCCTCGCTGAGCTGAACGGAGCCGGCCCGGCGGTCATTCTGACCTCGAGCCGAGATCGTGTGGACTTCGGCTCGCTCGTCGAGGAGAGCGGTGCGCGTGGATTCGTGCCGAAGGCCGAGCTGTCGGGCGCAGCGCTGCTCTCCCTGCTTTAGATGGTTGACCGGCAATTACCGCACCCGCGGATGGCGGCCCAGACGCGGCGCCAGGCCCCACCCTCGCCCTTGCCAAGGCTTCTAGCCTTGCCTGCGGACGATGGCGCACCCTGGCTTGGTCTGACCCGTCCCCGCGGGCACGCCGATTACCGATCAACCATCTAGGGTCGCAACCATGAGGCTCCTCAGGACCGCCCTCTGGCCGGTCGCGCTGCTCGCAGGCCTCGGTGCCTTCGCTCTCATCCTCACGAGCGCGCACGAAGAGACACCCCTGATCACGGGAGTGCTCACGCTCCTCGTCGGCTGGTCCTTCGCCTTCAGCGGCCTCGTCGCGTGGAGTCGCCGACCTTCGAATTCCTTCGGTGCGCTCATGGTCGCGGCCGGGCTCGCGTGGTTCGTCCGCGCGGTGGTGGCCGCCGACGATGCCTTCACGTTCACCCTGGGCCAGATCCTGCAGTACCTCGTTTTCGGGATCCTCGTCCATCTTCTGCTCGCCTATCCGCGTGGTGCGCTCGAGTCTCGCCTGGCGCGCGTCCTCGTGGCTGCCGCCTACCTGGAGGTGACGCTCGTTCAGGTCGTCTATCTCCTCTTCGAGCGCCCTCGGGCTCCGGGCTGCCCCGGCTGCCCTGCGAACGAGATCCTGCTCTCCGAGAACCACGCCGTGGCGGACAGCATCCTGTTCGCCAGCCGGGCGGTCGGAGTCGTAATCGCGGTCCTCGTTGCCTGGATCTATATGAGGCGCTGGCGAGCGGCGACCCGGACCGCCAGGCGCGTCCTCGGGCCGGTGCTCGCCACGGGTCTCCTGGCGACGGCGCTGACGACGATCTGGCTTCTCGCGAGCACCGTCGCCGAGGACGTTGGCCGCTACGCCTTCTGGGCAACGATGGCGGGCCTCGCCCTCGTCCCGCTCGCGTTCCTCGCCGGGCTTCTGCGCAGCCGGCTCGCCCTGGCGAACGTCGGCCAGCTCGTCGTCTCGTTGGGTCAGACAGCCCGGCCCGGAGAGCTCCGCGACGCGATCGCCCAGGCTCTCGGAGACCCCTCCGTCACGCTGGCCTACTGGCTACCGGAGTCCGAGAGCTGGGTACGAATCGACGGTAGGCGCCTGCCTTCCCTCGCACGTGGAGACGGGGATCAGGTGGCGACGATCGTCGAGCGACACGGCGAACGGGTCGCCGCGATCGTCCACGATGCCTTCCTCCACGAGGATCCCCAGCTCCTGGACGCCGTCGTTGCCGCTGCGGGCCTGGCGCTCGAGAACGAGCAGCGCCTGGCTGCGCTCACGCGATCCGAGGCGCGGATGCGGGGGGTCATCAACGCGCTGCCCGATCTCATGTTCCGCATGTCTCGCGACGGTGTGTACCTCGCGGTCAAGGCAGAGCGGACGGGCGATCTGGTCGTGCCTCCCGACCAGCTGATCGGCCAGAACGTTCGGGACATCCTCCCGCGTGAGATCGCCGGGCCCATGATCAACTGCATCGAAGAGGCTCTCGAGCAGGGTGCCGCGCGCAGCGTCGAGTTCGAGTACGAGCTCGAGCTGGAGGGCGCGCCACGGTTCTTCGAGGCACGCATCGTCCCCGGTGGCGAAGATGAGGTCGTCATGATCGTCCGCGATTTCACCGAGCGTCACAATTCGGAGGTCGAGCGCCAACAGCTGCAAGCGGCGCTCCGAGAGCGCCTCGAAGAGCTCCAGGCCTCCCGGGCCCGGATGGTCGAGGCGGGCGACAACGAGCGGCGGCGGCTGGAGCGGAACCTCCACGACGGCGCCCAGCAGCGGCTCGTCTCACTCTCCCTCAGCCTGCGGCTCGCGCAGGCGAAGGTGGCCGACCCCGAGGCGGCACGGACGATTCTCGACAGCGCGAGCCGGGAGCTTGCAGCCGCACTCGAGGAACTTCGGGAGCTCGCACGAGGCATCCACCCAGCCGTCCTCACGGATCGCGGGCTCGGTCCCGCCCTCGAGACTCTTGTGGGGCGAACACCGCTCCCGGTCGAGGTGGAGACTCAGCTCGAGGGACGCCTGCCGGAGCAGGTCGAGGCAGCCGCCTACTACGTGGTTTCAGAATCCCTGGCGAACGTCGCCAAGTACGCGAACGCCTCCTCGGCGCGCGTCAGCATCAGCCGGCGGAACGGGGCGGCAATCGTCGAGGTCGCCGACGACGGGATCGGCGGGGCCGACCCGACCCGCGGCTCCGGGCTCCGCGGGCTCGTCGACCGGGTAGAGGCGCTGGCTGGCCGGCTCGAGGTCGAGAGCGTACCCGGACGCGGCACGCACATCCGGGCGGAGATCCCATGCGAGTAGTGCTCGCCGACGACTCCATCCTGCTCCGGGAGGGAATCGCGCGCATCCTCGTCGAGTCGGGATTCGAGGTGGTCGGGCAAGCCGGGACTGCCGACGAGCTCCTCCTGAAGGTGAGGAGCTACGCCCCGGACGTCGCCGTCGTCGACATCCGCATGCCCCCGACCCACACCGATGAGGGGCTTCAGGCCGCGCAGGAGATCCGCTCGCGACACCCGGACTGCGGCGTGCTCGTCCTCTCCCAGTACGTCGAGGCGGCGTACGCGATGGAACTCCTCGCCGAGAGCGCGGAAGGCGTGGGCTACCTCCTCAAGGATCGCGTCTCCGACGTGGACGAGTTCGCCGCGGCCGTGCGGCGCGTCGGCGAGGGCGGCTCCGCTCTCGACCCGGCGATCGTCTCGCAGCTCGTCGGTCGGCGCCGGAACGACGATCCGGTCCAGACACTTACCCCTCGGGAGCGGGACGTCATGGAGCTGATGGCGGAGGGGCGCTCCAACCAGGGAATCGCCGAGCGGCTCGTGGTCACGGAGCGCGCGGTCGAGAAGCACGTGACGAGCATCTTCGGGAAGCTGCGACTTTCCCCGGCGGCCGAGGATCATCGGCGCATCCTGGCCGTTCTGGCCTTCCTGCGCTCCTAACGGCCGCCGAAATGATGGGCTCCCGGGAGTGCGGAGCCGATCTCGGTGTCGTGCGCCACCCGCCGTGCGAGGGGTGCCAGGCTCACCACCTCGTCGACGACGATGTTCCTGTTTCGCTCGTAGTGCTCGTACCGTCCGCGGGCCAGGAGGAGCGGCTCGCCGCGGACGATGGCGCGGTAGCGCTCATAGGCGGGAGGCGGCACGATCAGGTTCATCTGCTCGTGCTCGTCTTCGATCAGCATGAAGACGATGCCGTTGGCGGTCGCAGGCCGCTGGCGGGCGATGACCAGCCCGGCGACGGCGATCCGGCTCCCGTGCGCCAGGTCGGCGAGATCGAGACTCGAGGCGACCTCCGCCGGCAGGTGGGGTCGCAAGAGCTCGAGCGGGTGGACGCCGACCGAGAGCCCGGTCGTCCTGTAGTCGGCGAGCATCCGCTCCCAGGGCGTCTGCTCGGTGAGGTCGGGGATCTCGCTGGCGGGCTCGAGTGGAAGTGCGAGCTGGCGGGCGGCCCCGCCGTCCCCCGCCGAGACCGAGCGCGGCGCGAGCCCGAGGCGCCAGAGGAGCTGCCGGCGCGGCCAGCCGAAGGCGTCGCAGGCCCCCGACGCGACGAGCGCTTCAAGGCCGGGGCGGTCGAGGGGAGCGCGTTGGGCCAGGTCACCGACGCCGCGGAAGAGCCCCCGCTCCCCGCGCTCGCCGACCAGGGCCCTGGCGGGCTCCTCGCCCAGGCCCTTGATGTACCCGAGCCCGACGCGAACGCCTTCTCCTTCGATCAGGCACCTTGCATCGCTCAGGTTGACATCCGGGGGCCGCACCTCGATCCCGCGCCGCTGCGCGTCGCGGACGAGGCTGGCCGGCGGGTAGAAGCCCATCGGCTGGGCGTTCAGGAGCGCACAGAGGAACTCGCCGGGATAGTGGTGCCGAAGCCAGGCGGACTGGTATGCCAGCAGGCCGAAGGCGGCTGCGTGGGACTTCGGGAACCCGAAGGCCGAGAACCCCACGAGCTTCGACCACACCAGCTCCGCGGTCTCGGCGTCCACTCCCTTCGTGGCGGCTCCCGAGAGAAAGCGGCCTCGGTAGGCGAGGAGCGCTTCCTCACTCCGCTTGCGGCTCATCGCCCGGCGAAGCCCCTCGGCCTCCCCCACGCTGAAGCCGGCGAGCGCGATCGCGACGTCGAGTACCTGGTCCTGGAACACGACCACCCCGAGCGTCTCCCGGAGCGGCTCGGCCAGGAGCGGATGGTCGTAGGGCGGCTCGTAGCTCGGGTCTTCGCGCCGGCGCTGGCGCCGCTCGATGTAGGGATGGACGGCTTTCCCCTGGATCGGACCGGGTCGGACGAGCGCGACCTGGACGGTGAGATCGTCGAGGTTCTCGGGGCGCGTCCGGAGGAGGCTCTGCATCTGCGCGCGGCTCTCGATCTGGAAGAGCCCGACCGTGTCGGCCTCCTGGATCTCCCGGTAGACGTCCGCGTCGTCCAGCGGGATCCGAGAGAGGTCGATGGTCTGGCCGCGAAGCGAGACGATCTGCTCGACGCACTCCTCGACGGCGGACAGCATGCCGAGTCCGAGGAGGTCGATCTTGAGGAAACCTGCGTCGGCGCAGGAGTCCTTATCCCACTGGCAGACCTGACGCCCTTCCATGGCGGCCGGCTCGACGGGAACGAGCTCGACGAGCGGGCGGGTAGAGATGACCATGCCACCGGGATGCTGGGAGAGGTGGCGCGGCAACCCGGCGATCTCGCCGCAGAGCTCCCGAAAGGCGCGCCAGCGTGGCGACTCGAGCTTCGCCTCGGCATCTGGGAGAAGCCCGAGCTCCTCCCCCACCTTGCGCGCGTTCCAGCCCTCGGAGAGCCTCGCCAGGCGCTCGAGCTCCGCTGCGGGCAAGCCGAGCGCCTTGCCGACGTCTCTGATCGCTCCGCGAGAGCGGTAGGTGGAGAAGCTGGCAACGAGCGCAGCTCGCTCGTGCCCGTACCGCTCGGTCACCTCGACGATCAGGCGCTCCCGGATGTCGCGCGGGAAGTCGAGGTCGATGTCGGGAACCGACTCGAGCTCCCGGTTCAGAAAGCGCCCGAGCGAGAGTTCGGCAGCGACCGGGTCGACGTGCGAGAGCCCCGTGAGGTAGCAGACAAGGGAGCCGACCGAGCTCCCGCGGCCACGTCCTGGCGGTAGCAGATGCCTCGGGGAGCCCGGGCCCCGGACCTCCGCGGCGACCTCGCGTGCGAGCTCGAGCACCTCGTGATGAAGGAGGAAGAACCCGGAAAGCCCGATGTCGGTGATCAGGTTCAGCTCCTCGTCGAGCCGAGCATCCGCGCGGGCGCGGAGGGAGGCGTGCGCATGCCGGTAACGCTCGTCGAAGGCCCGGCGGCAGACCCGGGCGAGTTGCACGTCGGCCGGGTCCTCCCGGTCGGAAAAGTCCGGATAGCGATAGCCGAGCTCCTGCGTCAGGTCAAAGCGGAGCCGCTCCGCGAGTTCGACCGTGGCCTTGAGCGCGTCGCGGTCGTCCGGCCAGCGAGCGACCATGTCGCCAGGTGGGAGGAGCGCCACCTCCTCGTTCCCGCGGCGCGCCGGCTCACAGGCCTCGAGCGAGCTGCGCTCCCCAATCGCGACGAGGACGTCCTGGAGCTGCACGCGCCGCGGATGGTGTGCGTGCGCGTTTCCCGTCACGACCGTCCGGAGACCGAGGGTTCCCGCGAGCTCTCGAAGCGCGGCGTTGCGGCGAGCGTCACCGCGAAGGAACGGACGCTGGAGCTCGATGAAGAAGTGCTCCGTGCCCACAGCGCGGGCGAGCCGCGCCGTCGCGTTCGGATCGCGAATGGCAAGGCCCGAGCGAGCGCAGCCCGAGAGGCAGACCAGCCCTTCGTGCGCTTGCTCGAGCTCCGCGAGCGGCAAACGGGGCTCGAGCCGCTTTCCAGCGTGTGCGGTCGTGAGCAGACGGCAGAGCGTCGCGTAGCCACGTTGCGTCTCGACGAGAAGCGTGACGTGCGAGCCGTCCTCGAGCGTCACCTCGGCACCGGTGATGGCGCGAATCCCGAGCGAGCGGGCCGCGTACGCGAACTCGAGTGAGCCATAGACGCCGTCGTGGTCTGTCAGCGCCAGTGCCGGGTACCCGAGCTCGGCCGCGCGAAGAGCCAGCTCCTCGGGCAGCGAGGCGCCGTCGAGGAAGCTGTAGGCCGAGTGGCAGTGAAGCTCGATGTACGACGTCACGGTCCAGACGCCGTTCCTGCACATTCGGCGCACCACGGGTACGTCCGTCGGGAATACGCTCGACGCAGAGGGGTAGCCATCGGGGGGTTCCCCGGGGGCACAATCTCTCGGGGGCGGGTCTTGCGCCGCCGACTGCTTCTGCGACCATCGTGCTCATGGACGCGCAAGCCCGGTACGACGAGATCGCGGACGACCTCGCGGCCCGCGATCCCGCGGTCGCTCTCGGGAAGATGTTCGGCATGCCGTGTGTGAAGCGAAACGGCAAGGCGGGCGTGGGCTTCTACAAGGGCGAGATGGTCTTCAAGCTCCCGGAAGAGACTCAGCGGGAGCGCGCACTTACCCTCGACGGCGCCCAGCTCTTCGACCCGATGGGCGGCAGGCCGATGCGCGAATGGGTGCAGGTTCCGGCGACGCACGCGGACGAGTGGGCCGGGCTCGCGACCGTCGCAACCGAGGCGCTCCCCTAAGCGCGCTGGGAGAACCACCGCCCCTGCTCGTCGCTGAAGACGACGACGTTCTGGCCCGTCTCCAGGACGAGATCGAAGTAGCGCCGCCGTACCGGCCGCTCGGTCCACCAGCGGTCGACGATCCGCCACTCCTCTCTGACCAGCGCGACGGGAATCCTCCCCACCTCGGCCGGCACGCCCCGGTCGGCTGCGACGAGCGCGTCCCGCGGCTCGTTCAGTCGTCGCGTGGAACGAGTATGGCCCGGCTCTCCGGGACGCGCGACCACGGCGCGACCTCCACGATCGTGCAGACGGCGTCGAGGCCGGCTGCGGCTCTGACCTGACGCAATCCCTCGCGTAG
>DASQGA010000119.1:0-3742 GCA_035632855.1 Gaiellaceae bacterium
ACGAGCGGCTGCTCTCCCTCCCACTGCCACGAGAGCCCCGAGCCGCCCAGCACGAAGAAGATCTCCTCCTCCGCCAGCTCGAGGTGGAGCGGCGTCGATCGCTTGCCCGGGGTCACCTGGATGCGGCACACCCCGACGCCGTCGCTTCCGGCCGCTTCGCCCAGGTCGCTCCAGCGGCCCGAGAGCGGCCCCGCTTCCTGGAGCTCGCTCTCGACCTCGTCCCAGTGGGCTACGTGCTGTCCCTGAACCAGAAGAGCCCGAGCGTACCAGGGCCGCCATGCGTCCCCACTACCGGGCCGAGCGTCGTCACGAGGTCGACAGAGGCCTTCGGACGGACGCGCTCGATCATCGCCACGAGGCGGTCGGCGTCGGCCTGCGCATCGGCATGGGCGACGGCCAGGTGCCAGGAAGGGTCGTCCTCGCTGCCCGAGACGAGAGCTTGCTCGAACTCGGCGAACGCTTTCGCCCGCCCTCGCACTCGCTTCACCGGCTCGACCTCGCCTTCGCGGATCGTGAGGATCGGCTTCACGTTCAGGAGCTGGCCTACGAGCCCGGCTGCCTTCCCGATGCGGCCGCCTCGGACCAGATAGTCGAGCGTGTCGACCGTGAACCGCAGATCAGCCTCACGGCGGAAGCGCTCGCCGACGGCTTCGATCTCGTCGTCACTGGTCCCGAGCGCGAGCCGGCGCTGGATCGACTCCGCGAGGATCACGATCCCGGCCGAGGCGCTCGCCGAGTCGACGAGCAGCACCCTGTCCCCCTCGATCGCCTCCGCTGCGAGCCGTGCGGACTCGAAGGTGCCGGACAGCTTCGCCGAGACGGTGATGCAGACGATGCACTCGAAGTCCGCCAACTCCTCGAAGGCCTTCTGAAAGTCGCCCGGAGTCGGCTGGGAGGTGGCGGGCTGGACGCCCGTGACGCGAAGTCGCTCGTAGAACTCGGCCGCCGCCAGGTCGACGTGGTCACGCAGCGTCTCGTCTCCGAAGCGGACATAGAGCGGCACCAGGCGCCAGTTCGGGTGCCGGGCGGCGGGAGCCGGGAGTTCGGCCGTCGAGTCGAGGACGACCGCCGTAGTTTTAGCGGAGAGGTGCACCGTGCCCTGCGGCGTCCCGGATCGCGCCGACGATCTCCTCGAACTCCCGGTCCTTAGTCACACAGGCTACGGCCCCCGCCTCGAGCAACGCGTCGTACTCCTCGGGCTCGACGGATGCTGTCAGCACGACGACGGCCGCGCTCGGACATGCCTTCCGGATCGCGGCCGTGGCCTCGACCCCGTCGAGCTCGGGCAGGCGGTAGTCCATGAGCACGACGTCCGGGATGAGGTCGGCCGAGACCTCGAGCGCCGAGCGGCCGTCGGCGACGGACGCGACCACCCGCATGTCCGGCGTCACGTCGAGCAGGAGCTCGAGCGTTTGCCTGAACACGTCGTTGTCTTCCGCGAGGACTACCTCGATGACGCCGCCGGCCACGGCCCCAAGTATCGGTCTATTCGACGGAGAACAGAAGGGGATAGTGCGGCTGGCCGCCGTCGTACACCTCGATCTCGAGCTCGGGATGGGCCGCCTCGAGCTCGTCACGGAGGCCGTCTGGGTGCTCCGCACCGTCCCCGACGAGCACGGTCAGGATATCCGACCCTTCGCCGAGCAGTCGCTCGATAACCTCGCGGGCGACCGTGTCGAGCACGGGGCCGCTCGTCACCGGCTCCCCTTCGACGAGTCCGAGGAACGAGCCTTTTTCGATGTCGAGGGCCCCGAGCCTGGTCGAACGCGAGGCCCGGGTGACGCTTCCCGTTCGCGCCGCTTTCGCTGCGGCTTCCATGACCTCGGCGTTCTCCGCCGCCGAGCGGGAGGGGTCGTAGGCGACCAACGCCGCCAGGCCAGCCTGGAGGGACTCGGTTGGAACGACTACCACCGGTGAGCTCGACAGCGCCGCCGCCTGTCTGGCGGTGAGCAGGACGTTGGGGTTGTTCGGGAGGACGATGGTCTCGGGCGCCTTGACCTCGGAGGCGGCGTCGAGGATGGCAGAGGCAGCCGGGTTCATCGTCTGTCCGCCCTCGACGATCCCAGCGGCACCGAGACTGCGGAAGAGCCGCTCGTTCCCACCGCCCGCAACGACGGCGACGACGTCAGACTTTGCCGGGACGGACAGGATCCGCTCGTCGCGCTCGACGATCTGGGTGTGCATGTTCTTGATGTCGACCTCGTCGACAACGCCGATGCCCGTCGCAAGCGAGAGGACCTGTCCAGGGTCGTTCGTATGGAGGTGCACCTTCACGGCTCCCCGTGAGCCGACGACGAGAAGCGAATCCCCGTGCGACTGAAGCTCGAGCTCAAGCTGGTACGGATCGGCTTCGTCCCCCTCGAGGAAAAAGCTCGTGCAGTACCGAAACGCCGAGGGCTCGAGGTGTACCGACTCGAGCGGCAGCGGCTCGAGCCCCGCCGCTACTTCCGGGAGCGGCTCACCGCGAACGTGGAGCGCGATCCCGCGGACGAGCTCCAGGAGGCCGGCGCCGCCCGCGTCGACCACACCAGCCTGACGGAGAATCGGAAGCTGGTCCTTCGTCAGCGCCAGCGCCTCTTCACCCGCGTCGACGATGCGGGCCAGGGCCTCTCCCCTCTCGAGCCCGTCATCGCGCGCTTGCTCCGCCCGGTCCGCGAGCGCGCGCGCCACTGTCAGGATTGTTCCCTCCTGCGGCTCACGCAGGGAGGCGTAGCCGGCGTTAGCGGCTGAGCGGAACGCGGCCGCCTGATCCTCGCCTCGCACAAGAGCCTCGGCGGCCCCGCGGACGATCTGGGAGAGAATGACGCCCGAGTTGCCGCGCGCGCCCATTAGGCAGGCGCGAACGACCTCGCGGGTCACGTCCTCGACCTCGGCCGGGGCGGAGGCGGCGAGGGCATCCCGAGCCGCCCTGACGGTCAGGGTCATGTTCGTGCCCGTGTCGCCATCCGGCACGGGAAAGACGTTCAGGTTGTCGATCCGCTCGCGGTTGGCCTCGAGCGACATCAGAGCCGCGCCGACGAGCTCCCGCGCGAAGGTTAGAGCGCCTTCTGGACCCTGCCGGCCTTCAGGCACCGCGTGCAGACGTAGCTCCGGCGCGCGACCCCGTTCACGAGAATGCGCACGCGCTGAAGGTTCGGATTGAAGCGTCGGTTCGTCGCAACCATCGAATGGCTGCGGTTATGGCCGAACGACGGGCCCTTTCCACACACTGCGCAGACCTTGGACATCGGCGGCGGAGTATAGCTAGCAGATGGTTGATCGGTAATTGGCGCGACCAACCATCTAAGCGACGGTGTTCCGGAGCTGCGAGAAGACGTCGGCCATCTCGAGGCCGGCGAGCGCGGCGTCCGTGCCCTTGTTCCCGAGTGGCCCTCCGGCCCGGTCTTCCGCCTGCTTCCGGGTGTCGCACGTGAGGACGCCGAAGGACACTGGAATGCCCGTCTCGAGGCCGGCGAGCTGGAGCCCGCTCGCCGCCTCGGCGGCGATGAACTCGAAGTGCGGCGTATCGCCGCGGATCACGCAGCCGAGCGCGAGCACGCAGGCATAGCGCCGGGTGCGCGCGAGGGCCATTGCCGCAAGGGGAAGCTCGAACGCCCCTGGAACGGGCATCACCTCGATGGCGTCACGGCTGACTCCGGCCTCCTCGAGAGCCTCCAGGGCTCCGTCCAGGAGCTTCGACGTGATCTCGCCGTTGTAGCGGCTGACCGTGATGCCGACCGATCGCCTGGCTCCGTTGGCCGTT
>DASQGA010000120.1:0-5224 GCA_035632855.1 Gaiellaceae bacterium
CCATGTGATTGGTGAATCGGCGCCCCAGCACGCGGCCTTGAATCGAACAAACCCCTAAATCGAGGGAAACCAGTCCTCAAGCCGACTGGAGACCCCGAAAAGGGTGATGGGCGGGTACAAACCCGCCCATCTGCGCTGCTGACGGAGGCGAGCCCCCGCCGTACGTTCAGGCCGCTGCGACGGAGGACAGGTCGCGGATCGCGGAGAGCCGCGACAGGGCCTGGCCCTCGAGTTGGCGGACACGCTCGCGCGTGAGACCGAGCTCGTGGCCGATCGCCTCGAGAGTCCAGGGCTCGCCCTCGAAGCCGAAGCGAAGCTCGAGGATCCGACGCTCGCGCTCGGGCAGCGCGTCGAGTGCGCGACGGACGCCCTGCTTGCGCAGCGACTCCTCGGCCTCCTCGAACGGATCCGCAGCCTCGCGGTCGGCGAACAGGTCTCCGAGCTCACCCTCGTCGTCGGCCCCCACGCTCTGGTTCAGCGAGACGGAAGCCTGGGCAGCGCCGAGTGCCTCCTCGACGTGCTGGAGCGGCAGGCCTGTGGCATCGGCCAGCTCCTGCTTCGTGGCCTCGCGTCCGAGCTCGACTTCGAGCCGGCGGGCGGCCCGACCGAGCTTCTGCTGGCGCTCGACGACGTGCACGGGCACGCGAATCGTGCGGGCGTTGTTCGCCACGGCGCGCTGCACCGACTGGCGGATCCACCAGGTCGCGTAGGTCGAGAACTTGAACCCGCGGCGCCAGTCGAACTTCTCGACAGCGCGGTTCAGGCCAAGGGTGCCTTCCTGGATGAGATCGAGGAACGGGACACCGAGGCCGCGGTAGCCCTTGGCGATCGACACGACGAGCCGGAGGTTCGACTCGATCATGCGCCGCTTGGCCAGGGGATCACCCTTCTCGATCCGCTTCGCCAGCACGATCTCGTCTGCGGCGGTCAGAAGCTTGTGGCGGCCGACGTCGGCCAGGAAGAGCTGCAGGCTGTCGCCGGCACCGAGCTGGACGGGCGCCGGAGCCGCAACGGGAGCCTCCTCGGGCTCCTCCTCGCGGGGCGCGCCGATGTCGAGGCCGATGGCCTCGAGCTCCTGCGTTACGTCGGCAACGTCTTGATCGCCAAGGTCCAGCTCCAGCGCAAGCGCCTCGAGCTCCGCAGGCTCGACATAGCCGCGCTCCTCGGCGGTCTCGACGAGGGTGCGGCCTTGGAGTGTTTCCAGAACTTCATGCACGGGATTCGGAGTCAAAGTGTTCTTTCGGTCCTTTCGTTGAAACGACGTGGTCGGATCAGTTTTCTTGCAGAGTTAGACGTCTCCAATTGGTTAAACGTTCGCAGCCTAAAATGGATTCCCTGGCTGTGCCAAGGAGAGTAGCCACACCTTAACTGGCTGTTAACCCTAAAGTATCGTCCGGCTGAGCTATTCCCCGGCCGCGGTCGCCGTAACCTCGCGCTCCGCTTCGTCTTCCTTGGGCTGAGTGGCCCAGTCCTCGTCGAACTCGACTCGCCACTTGCCTTCCTCGCCCTGCTCGAGCTTCAGCTTCGCCTTGAACGACCGCCCCGAGCGGCCCTTGAAGCCCGTGACCGGCTTTGCGGTCTTGCCCGTCGCCATCAGCTCCTTGACCACAGAGACAGGCAGGATCTTGCCGGCCTTCTTCTTCCAGATCACGAAGCCACATCCCGGATCGTCCTTCGACCAGCACGAATAGCCCTTGCGGTTCTCGATCACGTCGCGCCCGCACACCGGGCAGGGCCCGAGGTTGGCGCGCTCGATCTTCACTTCCTTCAGCTTGTCGAGCTCCTGCACCGTGGCGGTCGTGAACTTGACGATGTCGGACATGAAAGCCTTGCGGGTGTCGCTCCCCTGCTCGATCAGGCCGAGCCGGTGCTCCCAGTCCCCGGTCAACTCCGCCGAGGTCAGGGGATGGCTTCCGAGGAGCGAGATCACCTGGATCCCCTTCTCGGTGGCGTGCAGCGCCCGGCCCTCGCGGTCGATGTAGCCGACGGAGATCAGCCGCTCGATGATGGACGCGCGGGTGGCCGGCGTCCCGATCCCCGAGTCCTTCATCGCCTCGCGGAGGTCGGCGTCCGAGATGTCCTTGCCGGCCGTCTCCATCGCCCCGAGGAGGGATGCCTCCGTGAAGCGCCGCGGGGGCTGGGTCTCCTTCTCCAAGGCCTCGACGGAGCGCGTGTCGACGTCCTCCCCCTGCTGAACCACAGGCAGGGTCTGGTCGCCGCCGGAATCGTCCTCCGAGCCTTCGGAGCTACGGGCGAGCTCGCCGTAGACCTCCTTCCAGCCCGCCTGGAGCAGAACGCGGCCGCTCGTCCGGAAGACACGCTGCTCGACGGTCGTCTCGATCCTCGTCCGCTCGTAGACGGCCTCGGGGTGGAAGACCGAGAGGAACCGCTTGGCGACGAGGTCGTAGATCTTCAGCTCGTCGTCGCCCATCCTGCCGAGGTCGTGCTCGGACTTGGTCGGGATGATCGCGTGGTGATCAGTGACCTTCGCGTCGCTGGCCACGCGGCCGAGCGGCAGCTTCTCCAGCCGCGTGACGTAGGAAGCAGCCTTCGAGTACTCCCGGTTTCGGCCGACGAGATCCGCGGTCGGCTTGATCTCCGCGATCATGTCACTCGGCAGGAAGCGGGAACTCGTGCGTGGATAGGTCAGGGCCTTGCGCTCCTCGTAGAGCTTCTGCGCGGCGCCAAGCGTCCTCCGGGCGGAGAACCCGTAGAGCGTGTTCGCGTGCCGCTGGAGCGACGTCAGGTCGTAGAGGAGCTGAGACCGCTCGCGCTCTTCCTTCTTCTCCAGCTTCGTGATCTCGCCGCGCTTGCCCGAGCACGCCTGGACGATCTCCTCTGCCTCCTCCTTCGCGATCCGCTTGCCGCCCAGGTAGCGACCGCTGTACGAGCGGTCGCCTGTCGCCGCGAAGAGGGCTTCGACGAGCCAGTACGCCTCGGGCTTGAAGGCCCGGATCTCGACCTCGCGGCGCGCGACCAAAGCAAGCGTAGGCGTCTGCACCCTGCCGAGAGACACGGCGCCGTCGAAGGCCGACCGCAGCCGGATGGAGGCGGCCCGCGTCGCGTTCATGCCGACGAGCCAGTCGGCTTCGGAGCGCGAGCGGGCAGCGTCCTCGAGCAGGCGCATCTCCTCGCCGGGACGCAGGTGCCCGAAGGCGTCCTCGATCGCCTTCTTCGTCATCGAGTTGAGCCAGAGCCGCTCGACGGGCTTCTTCACTCCCGAGGTCTCGTACAGGTAGGCGAAGATGAGCTCGCCCTCGCGGCCAGCGTCGCAGGCGTTCACGATCAGGTCGACGTCGGGCTCCTTGATGAGCTTGTGGACGGCCCGGAGCTGCTTCTTGGCCCGCTCGTCGTTCGGAACGAGCTTGAACTTGTCCGGAACGATCGGCAGGTCGGCGAAGCGCCACTTCTTGAGCTTGTCGTCATACGCGTCGGGCTCTGCGAGACCGACGAGGTGACCGACAGCCCACGTGACCACATAATCACTTCCGATGAGCGCCGTCTTGTCCTCCGCTTGCTTGAACGCGCCCGGCAACGCGCCGGCCAGGTCACGGCCGACGGACGGCTTCTCAGCTACGACGAGTGTCTTTCCCATCTCGAAACAGGTTAGCGACAGGGGACAATGGCATTAGATGGTCGATCGGCAATTACCACACCCTCGGATGGCGGCCCGTCCCCGCGGGCATGGCAATCACCGACCAACCATCTAGTGGCCGGAACGGACTCATCCTCGAAGCCCTCGCTTCTGTACCGAGCGATCGCCCGCGCGAGCTCGCCCGTGGTCTACGGGCTCTTCCGGCTCCGAACGGAGGGACGCGAGAACGTGCCCCAGGCCCAAGGGTTTGTGCTGGCGGCCAACCACCTGTCGAACTTCGACCCGTGGCCCCTCGGGCTCGCGCTCTATCCCCGCCCGCTGCGGTTCATGGCGAAGGCCGAGCTCTACAAGCCGGTGCTCGGAGCGATCCTCGGAGCGGTCGGCGCCTTCCCTATCCGTCGCGGCGAGCGCGACCCCGAGGCGTACCGAACCGCGGTCCGACTCGCGCAGGACGGGGAGATCGTGGCGATGTTCCCCGAAGGGACGCGGCGCGCGAAGGGCGCCCGGAAGAAGTGGGTCGCCCGCCCCCATCCGGGAGCGGCACGGATCGCGCTCGCCGCAGGGGTGCCGCTAGTGCCTGCCGCTGTCACGGGCGGCGACAGCCTCGCCCGACTGGGCCCGCTTCGAGTCCGGATCGGGCGTCCGATTGAGACTGCGGATCTCGTCGGGATCCCACGTCGGAAAGCGGCCGAACGGGCAACCGAGCGGCTGATGAAACGGATCGCAGAGCTGGAGGGCGGATCATGAGCGACCGCCCGCTGCTCGCCGTCGACGGCGACTCGCTCGCGCACCGTGCGTTCCACGCTCTGCCTGCTTCCATCAAGGACGGCGCCGGCCAACCGGCCAACATGATCGTGGGGTTCGCGCGGATGCTCCTCTCCGTCTGGGAGTCGGAGCGACCTCGAGCCGTGTTCGTGGGCTGGGACACCCTGACCCAGCCGACGTACCGGCACGAGCTCCTCCCCGGCTACCAGGCCGGGCGCGACTTTCCCCCCGAGTTAACCGAGCAGCTCGATCGGCTCCCGGAGCTGGTCGGGGCAATCGGTTTCGCCTGGGCCAAGGAGGCCGGCTACGAGGCAGACGACTTCCTGGCCGCGGCCGTCGCGGGGGAGGAAGAGCACGGAGGCGAGACGCTCGTCCTCACGAGTGATCGCGATCTCTTCCAGCTCGCGAGCGAGCGCACGACCCTTCTGATGCCGAAGCGAGGCGTCAGCGAGTTACTGCGAGTGGGTCCCGCGGAGGTGCGGGAGCGCTACGGAGTCGTCCCGGCGCAGGTGGCGGATTTCATCGCCCTGCGAGGCGACCCGTCGGACCGGCTTCCCGGTGCGAAGGGCGTCGGCCCGCAGCGTGCCGCGGCGCTCCTCCAGAAGCACGGGACTCTCGATGCGGCACTCGAGAGCGGCGGCTTTCCCGACCAGGCCGAGCAGCTGCGCACGTACCTTCGGATCGCCCGGTTGCAGTACCACGCGGCGGTCCCGGAGCTTCCGGACGCCGAGCCGGACTTTCTTCGCGGCGCCGAGCTTGCGGCGCAATGGGGCCTGAAAGGCATCGAAGAGCGTCTGCGCGGTCTGGCGGAGGGCTAACCGAGCTACAGCACGTGCTGCCGCTGATCAGCCATCCCGACTTCGG
>DASQGA010000121.1:0-6269 GCA_035632855.1 Gaiellaceae bacterium
AGCCTCGCGCAGAACGACACCGACCTCCTCGTCGTGACAGAGAACGGCTATGGCAAGCGCACGAGGATCGAGGACTACCCGATCAAGGGTCGCGGCGGGCTCGGCGTGAAGACAGTGCAGCTGACCGAGGCCCGCGGAAAGCTCGCGGGAGCTCTCGTCGTTCGCGATGGGTACGCCGTGATGCTCATGTCGACCGGTGGCACGATGATCCGGATGGCGGTCGAGGAGGTCAAGCGGCTTGGGCGAGCGACCCAGGGCGTCATCGTCATGCGCCTCAGAGGCGACGAGCAGGTCTCGACCCTAGCTCCCGTGGCCGACCAGGCTGCCGTCGGCGTCGAGGATGATAACGGCGCCGCTCCTGTTGGGATAGAGCCCGTCGAGCCCGTTGGCGGGGACCTGCAGGCGATGCAGGACAATACCGCTGCCTCGAACGGCGCTCCGCCCACGCCGGAGTAAGTTCGGCGCCGATTTATCGGCGGAGCCGGCAGTTTTTCTGTCGCGAGGGTGGTAATGTCACTTGCAGCCTCGCTGGCATGAGAAAGGGATCGCAATGGCCGTTGTGCAGCAGGTCGACCTGCTCGAACCCGTCAACCTGGCCGACCATCTGAACAAGATCGAGCTCTACCTCGGCCAGGTGTGCCACGTGGCCGGGATCTCGAAGATGCAGCTCGATTACTGGACGAACAAGGCACAGATTCCGACGAAGGGCCGCAAGCAACGGATCTACGACATGGATGCTCTCGAGACGGTCATGCTCATCAAGCAGGCGAAGGACAAGGGGCTCAACCTGTCGACCGCGATCGAGGCGGCTCGGCAGTACAAGGAGCGTCGCCCGAGTCTCGTGGGTAGCGCCGGCTAGCCGGCCTCTCCGGTGCGCAATCGCTCTGCGGCCGTCTCGGGCGCGAGTGGATTGACGTGCAGTCCGACGCCGAGCTCGAGTCCCGCGGGCACGGTGATCCTGGGGACGAGCTCGATGTGCCAGTGCCCGCCGGCGTGGACCCAGAGGTTCATCGGCACCGGTCCCTCGAGCTCATGGATGCGGGCCAGCCGGCTCGCGGCAAGGGCCAGAGCAGGCGCGAGGAAGCGGGTCTCGAACGGGCTTGCTTCACACGACTCGGGCACCACGAGGAGCTCGTAGGGCTGCCGCGCTGCGTAGGCTGAGAGGGCCACCGCACCCCCCTCCGTCGCGACGACGCGGGCGCCGTGACCTCGCTCCTCCTCGAGCAGGCGGCACACGAGGCAGCCGCCGGCGTCACGGTCGAGGGCCCGCTCCTCTGCGACCACTGGCGGCTCTGCCTCAAGCCAGAGAAGCTGCGAGTGGCTGTGCGAGAGACTCGCTCCGCCCTCGCGCCCCTCGTTGACGATTACCTGGACGTGCGGGAACCCCTGCCTGGCTGCCTCGGCCGCCCGCGCCTGCCAGGCCTCTGCCACTCGTGCGACCTCCTCGGGCCGGAGCTTGGCGAGCGAGCTGACGTGCCGAGGCGAGGAGACGACGACTTCCTGGTTTCCGTGGGAGGGGCGGGACTCGAGCAGTCCGACGTGCCGTGGGGGGCCGTTGAGCTCCGGGGCGAACGCCGGGAACTTGTTCGGGACGACCCGGACGAGCCAACCGGGCGTGTCGGGAGCTCGCTCAGGTGGCCCGAGCGCGAACGTCTCCGGCGGGGTGAGGTCCTCGTGGCCTTCGCAGAAGGGGCAGGTCGCCATCGCCGCACCGGACTCGCCATCGGGAGACGTGTGGGGGGCGCCGGGCCGGCGCGAGCGGAGCGGTGCGATGACCACCCACCGGCCGGAGAGAGGGTCGCGCCGGAGCTCTCGCCCCTCGGGATCGTTCAGCCGCCGTCCTTCGCCGAGCTGCGCGCCCGATCACCCATCTCGATGAGTGGCCGCACGAGGTCGAGTGGGAGCGGGAGGATGATCATCGACGAACGCTCCGAGCTGATCTCGAGCATCGTCTGCAAGTAGCGGAGCTGGATTGAGATCGGATTCTCGCTGAGGACGTTGGCGGCGTCCTTCAGCCGCTCGGAGGCCTGCGCCTCCCCCTCGGCGGCGATCACTTTCGCGCGCCGCTCGCGCTCAGCTTCGGCCTGGCGTGCCATGGCCCGCTGCATGCCCTGTGGGATCTCGACGTCCTTGACCTCCACGATCGAGATCTTGATCCCCCAAGGAGCGGTCGCCCCGTCGATGATCTCCTGGAGGATCGCGTTGATCTTGTCGCGCTCTGAGAGGAGCTCGTCGAGCACGTGCTGGCCGAGCACGCTCCGGAGGGTCGTCTGGGCGATTTGTGACGTCGCGACCATGAAGTTCTCCACCTGCACGATCGCCTTTTCCGGCTCGATGATCCGGAAGTAGGCAACGGCGTTTACGCGGACCGGGACGTTGTCCTTCGTGATCACCTCCTGCGGCGGGACGTTCAGCGTCACCGTCCGGAGGTCTACCCGCACCATTTTGTCGATGATCGGGATGAGCAGGAAGAGTCCCGGTCCCTTGGGCGGGCTGAGCAGCCGGCCGAGCCGGAAGATGACACCGCGCTCGTACTCCCGCGCGACCCGGACCGAGGCCGACAGGAGGAAGAGGATCACGACGACGACGGCTGCAACTGCGATCAGCGCGACGGACATGGCGAGATCCTACGTGTTCGGAGCCGAGCCCTCGACTCCGGAGGCCGGGTCGGGCGAGCGGGAGACGTCGAGAACGAGATCGTCGCCGATCCGGTCGACCACCACGGGCGTTCCGGTTGGCAACGGTGGCCCTGCGGTCACCGCCCGCCAGAGCTCTCCGTGGACGAAGACGAGCCCGCCAGGGACGAGGGAATCGCGAACGACCCCGACCTCGCCTACGAGCTCCTCCTGTCCCGTCCTGGCTCCTGTCCGGCTCACCCGCACGACTTTCGCGACGGCAAACGCGGTCAGGATAGCCAGGGTTCCGCCGACAGCGAGCGCGACCGGGAGGGAGACCTGGTAGGCGTCGCCGGCAGGGTCGAACAGGAGCAGCGAGCCGAAGACGAAGCTGGCGGCGCCGGCCAGGGCGAGCGCCCCGTGCGCCGTCACGAATGCCTCGGCGCCGAAGAATCCGACCGCGAGGAGGAGCAGGAGGACTCCGGCCGCGCTGACCGGGAGCACCTGCAGTCCGTAGAGGCCGAGGATGAGGGAGATCGCGCCGATCGTGCCAGGGAAGATCAGTCCCGGGTTCAGCACTTCGACCGTGATTCCCAAGAGGCCGATCGACATGAGGAGCACGATCAGGTTCGGGTCGATGAGCGTGTCGAGGATCCGCTTCCAGACGGACATCTCGACGAAATCGATCGTGGCGCCGGCGGTGTTGAGCTCGATCCCCTTCGGCGTGGTCCTCGTCCCGTCGATCCGTTCGAGAAGTGTTGGGAGATCCGGTGCGAGAACGTCGACGACGTTCTCGTCGAGCGCTCGTTCGGCGCCGAGGTTCGACGCCTCTCGAACCGCGCGCTCGGCCCAGTCTCCGTTCCGGCCGTGGGACTCGGCGAGCTCCCGGATGAACGCGGCCGCGTCGTTCACGATCTTCTTCCGGAGATCGTCCGAGATGTCCTCGCCGCTCGTGGAGATCGGAGTCGACGAGCCGATGTTCGTCGAGGGCGCCATCGCGGCCACGTCGGCGGCCATGGCGAGGAAGACGCCAGCCGAGGCGGCCCGCGAGCCGGGGGGAGACACGTAGAGAACGACAGGCACTTTCGAGGCGAGCTCCTTCTTGATGATGGCTCGCATCGACGAGTCGAGCCCGCCGGGAGTGTCGGTGAGGAGGACGACGGCGTCGTAGTCCTCCTCGTTTCCCCGGTCGATCGCGTTCGTCAGGTAGTCCTGCGTCACCGGGTTGACATCGTTCGCGAACTCGACTGCGAGAACCCGCGGGCGCTCGGGTGCAAGGACGCCACCGGCCAACGCTACGGCGGCAAAGATCAGGGCCGCGAGGAGCGGAAGAGCCCACAGGAATCGGCTCTTCAAGGTGTAATCATTCTATCAGCCGGTCCCTCAAGTCCTTGCGCGGCGCGCCGATGTCTGCTCTCGTGAAGCCTGCGCCGACGCTCATGGCCCTGCCACGCGTCACAGCCCTCCTGAGCGTTCTCGCGCTCGTAGTGCCGGGTCTCGCGGAGGCCCGGGTCACCATGTCGGTGCGCGAGGAGCCCATTGCGGCCGCCCGCTCAACCTCCGGTTCCATCCGTGTGCTGCCAGCACGGGTCGTCCCGGCGCCCTTCAATCTCGTCGGTCTCCACTGGCGCGGCGCCGGCAAGGTCTACTTCCGAACTGCGGGCGCCCGCGGGTGGTCGCCTTGGCGCTTCGCCCGGCCCGAGGCAGAGGATCTGCCGGACCCCGGGAGTCCGGAAGCGAAGCGCTCGCGCGGCTGGAAGCTCGGGAACCCGTTCTGGACTGGAAGCGCGTACCGGATCCAGTACCGGCTGGCCGGAGAAGTGGATCAGCTCCGGTCCTTCCTTGTGCGAACGACCGTTTCCTCGGTGCCCAGGTCGGTTGCCCGCGCGACCGTTCCTCCGATCGTCCGGCGTCAGGGCTGGGATGCCGACGAGACGATCGTCCGCTCGGCGCCCTGGTATGCGGATCGGATCGGCTTCGCCGTCGTTCACCACACGGCGGGCGCCCAGCCCTCGACCCCGCAGCAGTCGGCAGCGATCGTTCGCGGGATCCAGCGCTACCACGTGAAAGGGAACGGCTGGAACGACATCGGCTACAACTTTCTCGTCGACCGGTTCGGCCAGGTCTTCGAAGGCCGCGCCGGCGGCATCACGCGCAACGTGGTCGGGGCGCATGCTCAGGGCTTCAACACGGGGAGCGTCGGGCTGGCCGTCCTCGGCACCTACTCCGCGGTCGGAATCGAGCAGCCCGCGAAGGACGCACTCGTCGCTCTGCTGGCCTGGCGGCTCGACGTCGCGCACGTCGATCCTGCGTCGAGCGTCGTCTGGCGCTCCGGCGGGAATCCTCGCTATCCGACCGGCACACTGGTTTCCCTCCGCGCTGTCTCCGGGCACCGAGATACCGGCCCCACGAGCTGTCCGGGCCAGATCCTCTATGGAACGCTGCCTGAGTTGACTGCGCTGACGGCGGGTGTCGGCCTGCCGAAGATCTACGACCCCAGGTTCACGGGGTCGGTTGGGCAGCAGATCCGTTTCACCGCCCGGCTCTCGACCGAACAGAGCTGGACCGTCACCGTCACGAGTCGGGACGGCTCCGTCGTGGCCAGCGGTTCCGGGACGGGCTCGGCAGTCGACTGGACCTGGGACGCAACCGTCGCGGCGCCCGGGCCGTACGCCTGGGCGATCTCCGCCGGCGCGGCGCGGCCCGCCTCAGGTCGCCTCGGGGCCGACCCGCCACCTCCGCTGGCGCTTGAGTCCGTGCGGGCAGATCCCGCGGTTGTCTCCCCGAATGGGGATGGCGCGGCCGAACGGTCCGCGATTCGCTTTCGTCTCACCGTGCCCGCCTCCGTCACCGCTTACGTCCGCGATGCGGGCGGGAAGCGCGTGGCGACTATCTCCCCACCGCGCGCTTTTCCGGCCGGGCGGTCCTCGGTCGCCTGGAAGGGTGGGCGGCTCGGCGGGGGTGCGCTTGCAGACGGTCGCTACTCAGTCGTGCTCGAGGCCGAGGCCGGCACCGAGCAGGCCACCCGCACGCTACGCGTGGTCATCGACCGGACGCTTGGCCTCCTGAGGGCACGCCCGTCGCGGTTCTCGCCCAACCGTGACCTTCGGCGCGACACCGCCGCGATCGTTTTCACGCTGACGCGTCCGGCCGCTGTTCAGGTGCGGATCTTCAGAGGCTCCCGTTTGGTCACCCGGCTCCTTTCGCAGACGCTTGCAGCCGGCTCGCAGTCACTCGAATGGAACGGCCGCCGGCATGGCCGGGTCGTTGCCGATGCCTCCTACCGGGCTGTGGTGGCTGCGACTACCGATCTCGGTACCCGCACGCTCGCGGCAAAGCTTGTACTCGACGCGACGAGACCGCGCATCTCGCGCACGCGAGCGCACCGGCTCCGGCGCGGTACCCGCGTGCGGTTCGTCCTGAGCGAGCCGGCCGCTGTTCGCCTGTGGCTCGGGGGTCGCAGGTTCACGGTTCAGGCCCGCGCGGGGCGAAGCGTCGTCTGGCGCCAAGCCCCGCGAGGCCCGGTACGGATCGTCGCTTGGGACGGCGCCGCCAACGCGAGCCGCGCGGTCTGGGTTCGCCTCCGCGGCTAGCGCTCGTAGACGACGTCGCCGCTTTCGATGAGGCGCCGCTCGCCGTCCAGCTCGACCTCGA
>DASQGA010000122.1:0-2407 GCA_035632855.1 Gaiellaceae bacterium
TACGCACAGGAAAGACATGTCCTGGGGCCAGGCCCCGGGACATGTCTAGAGAGAACCTGGGGCTGTGGAAAGACGGCTAGCGCCGGCCGAAGAGTCGGCTCAGGAAGCCGCCGGGCGGGGCCGGATTCACCCGGATGACCGGCTCGTCCTCGAACTCGCCGAGGCGCTCGAAGTCGTCTTGTGTGAGGTCGATCTCGACCCGGCTCGGCCAGATGCCCGCTACCCGCTCAGAGGGGACGAACTTCGGCTTTCCGATGACGCCCTTCGACATGGCGAGGCCCGTGATCGCCGACCACCTTGCTCACCTTCCCGACCGCGAAGCCATCCGAGGTGAACACCTCGGCGTTCGCCTCGATCGCCTTCCAGGAGACCTGTGGCTCTCGGGGCGTGTTCACACGGATCGCCCCGCGATCCGCCAGACGGGGCCCTGAGTCGCGGCGGGATGGTCGTCCGAGACGACCCTGAGCACCTTGAGCGTCCCGGTGATCCCCTCGGCGTCAAGCCTCTCCAGGCAGCGGCGCGCCATGCCCACCGAGGCGCCATACCCGAGCGTCCGGGCGACCCGGAAGCGGAGTGCGGTCAGCTCCCCGCCACGGGCGGGGTTCGCGGGCGCCATGAGCAGCGCGGCCCGCTCGATGTAGTCCGACGAGTCGAGCACAACCTCGGCGTAGCAGTGGGACCAGTCAGGGGGAAACGTCGCGAGCAACTCGTCCCAGGCCCCGGCGAGGCTCGCATCCGTCTCCGCGGGGGGAGGAGCCGTCGAAGACGCTGTCTCGTCAGAGCCGACGAGGACGAGCCGCCCGCGGATCCCCTCCCGGTCGAGCCGTGCGAGCACGCGACGGACGAGCTCCGAGCTCGCACCCACCGGAGCGGGGCCGTTGTACACGTCCAAGGTGTACCCGTCGGCGCTGCGCCCGGGCGTCGCCGGTGCGAGCATCAGGCCCGCCCGGCCCAGATCCTCCGGCTCCTCGACTCTGACCTCGAGCCTCGCATGCTTCCAGTCCCGGGGCAGGCCGTCCAGAATCTCGGTCGCCCGCTCCGCCAGTGCCACGGCCCGGATCTTAGTCTGTCTTGCTAGCGTGTCCGGCCAGTGCCCCTTCCAGCAATGTTGCCGAGGTTCTGGGTCGCGAGCACCAAGCCAGAGTCCGCACTCGTCCGCGGCCAAGGCTTGCAGCCTTGGCGAGGGCGGGGGCGCGGTCTGGCGCCGTGTGATCGCGGGTCAGAGGCCGGTGGGCATTGCTGGGAGGGGCACTAGTTGGCCACGGTCGAGCAGAGGGGGCAGGCCCTCTCTCCGGAGCGGCTCAGGGAGTTCCTCCGCGAGATGCTCCTGATCCGCCGCTTCGAGGAGAAGGTCGAGGAGCGTTTCCGGGCAGGTGAGCTGCCCGGGTTCCTGCATGTCGGGATCGGCCAGGAAGCCATCGCGGTCGGCGTCTGCAAGGCCCTCGAGGACGGTGACGTGATCGCCTCGACGCACCGGGCGCATGGCCATACGCTTGCGAAGGGAACCCACCCCAACGAACTCATGGCCGAGCTCTACGGCAAGGTCGAGGGCATGAGCCACGGCTACGGCGGCTCCATGCATCTCTATGACGTCGAGCGGGGAAACCTCGGTGCGAACGCCGTCGTGGGAGGCGGCCTGCCCGCGATCACGGGTGCAGCCCTCGCCTTCAAGCTGCGCAAGGAGCCCCGCGTTGCGGTCGCCTTCTTCGGTGACGGCGCCACGAACATCGGCACCTTCCACGAGTCCTTGAACCTCGCCCAGCTCTGGCGCGTGCCGGCTCTCTTCGTGTGCGAGAACAACCACTACGCGGAGTCGACCCCGGCCGCCCAGCAGCTTCCGATCCAGGATCTGGAGCAGCGCGCCGTCGCTTTCGGGATGACCTCCATGAAGGTGGACGGCCAGGACGTCGAGGCGGTCTACAAGGTGACGAAGAAGGCCCTCGAGCACGCGCGCGAGGGCAAGGGGCCGGTCTTCGTCCTCTGCGAGACATTTCGCCTCACGGGTCACTACGTCGGCGACCCACAGGTCTACCGGCCGAAGGAGGAGGTCCGCGAGGTCCGCGCCACCCAGGACCCGCTGCCGAAGCTCCGCGAAAAGCTTGACCTCTCCGACGAGGACTGGGACGAGCTCGACCGCGAGGTAACCGAGCTCGTCGAGGGCTCCGTCGAGTTCGCTAAGAGCGGCACGGATCCGAAGCCGGAAGACGCCCTGAAGAACGTCTATGCCTGAGACGACCTACCGCGAGGCGATCCGCGACTCGATGAGCGAGGCGATGCGCCGCGACGACGACGTCTTCATCATGGGCGAGGACATCGCTGAGATGGGTGGCTCGATGGGCGTCACCCAGGGGATGCTCGACGAGTTCGGGCCCGACCGGGTGCGGAACACGCCGATCTCCGAAATGGC
>DASQGA010000123.1:0-3584 GCA_035632855.1 Gaiellaceae bacterium
AGAAGCTGCGTGAGGCGCTCGCCGCCGAGGCTGAGGCGGTCGACCAGCTCGTCGAGACCGCGGCGGCCACGCTGGCAGAGGCCGGCCACGGAGCGAGCGAGGCCATTCTCCGCCGGGTCGCCACCACCCTGCGGGCGGCCGCCGTCGACGAGGAGGCGGGGGCAGCGCTCAGCAAAGGCGTGCTGACTGAGGACCTCGAGCCGCGCGGGGTGGAAACCCTCATGGAGGGCTTCGCTGGCCGCGGGCCCGCGCGGGCGCGACCGCAGGATCGCCGGCGCGAACGGGAGCGCGAGCGGAAACGGGAGCAGGAACTCCGTCGGGAGCTCGACGCGCGCGGGCGAGAGCTCGAAACGGCGGAGAAAACAGCCGAGGCGAGCAGCCGCGAGACGGCTGCCCTCGAGAAAGCGGTCCAGAAAGCCCGTCTCGCGGTCGAGCAGGCCGAGGCACGTCTGAACGCGGCGCGCTCCCGTGCGTAACGGGATAGCGGAGGCTCGCCGCTAGACCTCAGTCGTCGATCCGCTCGATCGCCACCACATCGTCGGCCTCGAAGTCGACATGCCCCGCCGAGCCCCAGCCGACCACGTCGCCGCTCGGGAGGATCGCCACGGGCGCGATCACGCTTCCGTCACGGAGCAGGAGCCGGGCCTGGTGGGCGCCGAAGGCGTCCTGGGGCCATTCCGCCACCTCGGCGGCCAACCAGTCCGGCAGCCGCGACGGATCGCCCATGGCTTCTACTCGTTGAGAAGGCTCAGAAGGTCGTCGACCTCGAGCATCTCGTACGACTGCGTGTGAACGCTGCCCCGTGCTCCCAGGGCGATCGACACTTTGGCTATCACGGAGGCATTCGGCGCCTCGACGACGTTCACGAAGTCGTACGGGCCAAGCACGAACCACTGGTGCAAGACTTTGGCCCCGAGCTCCTCGACGTCCTGGTTCACCTGTTTGATCCGCTCCGGGTTCGCCCTGAGCGTCTGGAGGCCCTGCTCGCTCAGGGTCGACAGCATGATGTAACTCGGCATCGCTCCTCCGTTCTCTCAGCCTCGGCCGGGCGAGGATACAGCGCGAGCCTTCTGCTCGAAGTAGAGGACGCAGAGGCCGAGGAAGAAGAACGGAGCCAACACGACCTGGACGAGCGTCGTGGCGGCCAGCCCGCCGTTGTCCGCGAAGCCCTCGAGCAGGCCGACGAGGAGAACTCCGAAGAAGACATAGATCATGACGAGAGCGGCCGCGACACCCAGGGCGTGCAGGTACTCGGCCCGAGCGAGACGCAGAGACCGCTGGAGCGCGAAGCCCAGCCGCTGGAACCAGCCGTCGCCTTCCGGCGACCTCTCCAGCATGGCCACGGGGATGGAGAAGCCGGAGACGGCGAGCCAGGCGACGGCGAAGAGGAGCAGCAAGGGGTCGATTCGTCCGAGAGTGAACGGGAGCCCCACGACGACCGTGAGCGGCAGGAGTACCGGGCTCCGGAGAAGCGCCTGCGCCCACGCCTCCCGGAAGCCGTCGCCCGAGACCAGGCGGGCCGACACGCCGAAGGCGAGGGTGAAGGCGACTGAGATCGCGGCGATGAAGCCCACGATGTGGCCCGTCAGCGCGCCCAGGAGGAGCATCGTCCCGACGAACGCTCCCACACCAAGCGCCGCCCAGGGGCGGGCGCCGTAGAGCCGGATCGCCTCGGCCAGGACCTCCCCGAGGCGGAGCGGTCGATCGAGGTGGGCCGCCACGGCGAGAACCGTACCCGGCGGCGCAGAGGTTCTTAGAGTTCGAGCGGTGGAGATCCGCCGAGAGAGCTACGGAAGTGTCACCGCACAGTCGCTCTCAGCCTCGCTGGCAGAGGAGCTGCCCGTTCGCCACGACGGGTTCGACGGCTCGGGTGGCGCGCCCCCGAGGTCCGACTTCGAGTCCCCCGAAGGGGCCTTCCTCGTCGTCTACGAAGGCGGGCAGCCGGTGGCATGCGGTGGCATCTGCCGTTACGACGCCGATACCGCCGAGCTTCGGCGGATGTTCGTCATCCCGGGTGCTCGTGGCCGGGGCTTGGCGCGCGCGCTCCTGAGCGCGCTCGAGGACGAAGCCCGGGCGCTCGGCTACGTGGCCGTCCGTCTGGAGGCGGGTAAGCGCCAGCCGGACGCGATCGGCCTGTACCGAGCGACTGGGTTCGAGCCGATCGCCCGCTACGGGCCCTACGTGGACGACGAGCGAAGTGTCTGCCTCGAGAAGCGGCTGCGTGTTTTCCACAGGCCATGAGCCCTTCGGGACGTGTCCTGGGGTCTGACCCCGGGACACGTCCGGGAGAGCCGCGTTTCTGTGGATAACGGGGACGAGCAAACCTGCCCAAGGCCGCTGCAGACGGTTAGAGACCCGCTCGAGGCGCGCGGGCACGGCGTATAGGAGGGATTGGTGGAACGTCGCTCGTCGTCGGGGTGCGATGGTCGTTCCGAGGCAAGGACGCAGGGAGTGCCGATAGCAGCGCTATCGGTGCGACGGAGGACGCCGCCTCGGGGCGAGCAGCGTGGCCCGACGGCCAGCGCTCGTTTCGCCAAGCGCTCCTATACGGCTAAACCGCGACAGGCTCGCTCGCGGACGCCTGCTCGAAGACCAGCTCGCCGTTCCGCACGTCCACGAGCACCGTGTCGCCGGCGCTGAAGTCGCCCTCCAGAAGCCTGACGGCCAGCGGGTTTTCGACGAGCCTCTGAATCGCCCGCTTGAGCGGCCGCGCGCCATACGTCGGGTCCCAACCCGCCTCCGCCACGGCTTCCTTCGCAGCGTCCGTGATCTCAAGGGCGAGCGCGCGCTCGGCCAGCCGTTCCCCTAGACGCTCGAGCTGGAGCTCCACGATGTCGGCGATCTGCTCTCGGGTCAGCGTCGTGAACTCCACGATCTCGTCGATCCGGTTCAGGAACTCCGGACGGAACCGATCGCGGAGATCTGCGGCCGACTGGACGTTCGAGGTCATGATGATCACGGTGTTCCGGAAGTCGACCGTGCGGCCCTGACCGTCGGTCAGGCGCCCGTCATCCAGGATCTGGAGCAGCACGTCGAAGACCTCGGTGTGCGCCTTCTCGATCTCGTCGAGGAGGACGACCGAGTACGGACGCCGCCGGACGGCCTCCGTCAGCTGGCCTCCCTCCTCGTAGCCGACGTAGCCGGGAGGGGCACCGACCAGCCGGGAGACGGTGTGGCGCTCCTGATACTCGGACATGTCGAGCCTAATCATGGCCCGCTCGTCGTCGAACATGAACTCCGCGAGCGCCCGGGCCAGCTCGGTCTTTCCGACCCCCGTCGGGCCGAGGAAGATGAACGAGCCGATGGGGCGATCGGGATCCTGGAGGCCGGTGCGCGACCGCCGGAGAGCGTTCGCGACCGCCGCGATCGCTTCGTCCTGCCCCACGACCCGCTGGTGGAGGCGCTCCTCCATGTGGATCAGCTTCTCGGTCTCGCCCTCGAGAAGGCGCTCGACCGGCACGCCCGTCCAGCGGGCGACGACCGCGGCGATGTCGTCCTCGTCGACCTCCTCCTTCACCATCGGAGTCTCTGCCTGCTCGCGGTCGGCGAGCTCCCGCTCGAGCTCCGGCAGCTCGCCGTAGCGG
>DASQGA010000124.1:0-7608 GCA_035632855.1 Gaiellaceae bacterium
GAGCGGCGAGATGCGCTGGTGCGGAACCCTCCACCCGACCTTCGCGCACGCGCAGGATGCAGACATGTCGCTCGAGGAGTACGAGGCCTTCGTCTTTGCCGCCTGCCACACCGACAAGGAGAACCCGGCCGCGCACTGGAGTGAGGTGGCTCGAACTCTGGGCGCTCGGGCCGAGGAGCTCGGTTCGGTCCGGGAGCTTCGGATCGTTGGGCCGGATACGGATCTCCGCCTGGGCGTGGAGGGGAGGACGTGGCTCGCGGCGGACGGGAAGTACAACATGCCCGACGGCGAGGTCTTCACAAGCCCCCGCGAGACCGAGACGCAGGGTGAGATCCGTTACACGTTCCCCGCGATCTTCCAGGGCCGGGAGGTCGAGGACATCCGGTTGCGGTTCGAGGGCGGCCGCGTCGTCTCGGCCGAGGCGGCGCGCGGGGAGGAGTACCTACAGTCGCTCCTGGACATGGACGACGGAGCCCGCATCCTCGGCGAGGTCGCCTTTGGGCTCAACTACGAGATCGACCGCTTCACGCGCAACATCCTCTTCGACGAGAAGATCGGCGGAACGATGCACCTCGCGCTCGGTGCGGCGTTCGCCCAGGCTGGGGGCGAAAACTCTTCCGGCCTGCACTGGGACATGATCTGCGACCTGCGCGAGGAGGGCGAGGTCTACGCCGACGGCGAGCTCGTGTGGAAAGCCGGGGAGTTCCTGAGCGAGCCGGTCGTCCACGCGTGACCGTCGCTCGCCTCCGGCTCGCTGCAAAGGTCGGCCTATGAGCGTCCCTCGCCTCGAACGACTGGCGACGGTCCTCGTCGACTACTCGACGGAGGTGCAGCCGGGACAGCTCGTGCTCATCGAGAGCTCCCCGCTCGCGGCACCGCTCGTGCTGGCGGTCGCCCGGCGGGTGCTCGAGGCCGGCGCGCACCCGCAGACCCGGCTCATAGTCGACGGGCCGGCCGAGACGCTCCTCACCCACGGCACGGATGCACAGCTCGAGTGGGTGAACCCCGCCAGGGTGGAGGACTACGAGCGTGCGGACGTGAGGATGGTGTTCGAGGCCGAGTTCAACACGCGTAGCCTGAGCTCGATCGATCCCGAGCGGATCGCACTGGCCGGTCGTGCCCGCGAGCGGCTCCGGGATCGTTACCTCGAGCGCGCCGCGGCGGGCGAGCTTCGCTGGGTGATCACCGTGTTTCCCACCTATGCGGCGGCGCAGGACGCCGAGATGTCGCTCGCCGAGTACGAAGAGTTCGTCTACGGTGCCGGCCGGCTCGACGAGGAAGATCCGGTCGGCGAATGGCGCCGCTTCGGGGACGATCTCAAGCGGCTGGCCGAATGGCTCGAGACGAAGAGCGAGGTTCGTGTCGTCTCGAACGGCACCGACCTGACCGTGGGAGTGGAGGGCAGAACCTGGATCCCGTGCGGCGGCAAGGAGAACTTCCCCGACGGCGAGGTGTTCACCGGCCCCGTGGAGACGAGCCTCGAGGGCGAGATCCACTTCTCGTTCCCGGCGAGCTTCCAGGGGCGCATGGTCGAGGACATCCGCCTCCGGTTCGAGGGCGGTGAGGTCGTCGAGGCGCAGGCGGCGCGGGGTCAGGACTTTCTGGACGCCATGCTCGCCATGGACGACGGCGCGCGGCGAGCCGGTGAGTTCGCCTTCGGGATGAACGAGGCCATTCAGGAGTTCACGAAGAGCACGCTCTTCGACGAGAAGATCGGTGGGACGATCCACCTGGCGCTTGGGAAGGCCTATCCGGAGAGCGGGGGGCGAAACCAGTCGGCACTCCACTGGGACCTCGTGTGCGATCTCCGCTCCGGGAGCGAGGTCTTCGTCGACGGTGAGCTGGTCTACCGAGACGGACGCTTCCTGCCGGGCACATACTAGATGGTTGATCAGCAATTACCACACCCACGGATGGCGGCCCAGACACGGCGCCAGGCCGCACCCTCGTCCTTGTCAAGGCTTCTAGCCTTGCCTGCGGACGATGGCACACCCTGGCTTGGTCTGGCCCGTCCCCGCGGGCGCGCCAATTACCGACCAACCATCTCCTGATCGCGCTGCTCGGAGACACCCACATGCCTCGCGGAGGCCGCGGGCTTCCGGAGGGTTGTCTTCGCCTGCTGCGGGAGTCGTCGCTCATCTTGCACACGGGAGATCTGACCTCGAGGGAGTTCCTCACCGAGCTGAAGGGGCTCGGGCCGGTCGCCGTCGTCAGGGGAAACATGGACAAGCCGCCGCTTCGTAGCGAACTGCCCGAGCGTCTCGAGGTGGAGGCGGAAGGGATACGCCTGGGGCTCGTTCACGACGGAGGCTCGAGAGCCGGCCGGAAGGACCGCCTCCGCACCTGGTTCCCGGATTGCGATGTGGTGGCGTACGGCCACAGCCATCTCCCGGAGGTGCGCAGGTTCGACGAGACGTGGATCCTGAATCCAGGCAGCCCGACGGAGCGGCGCCGGGCTCCGGAGAAGACGATGATCGTTCTTCGCGCGGGAGTTCCCAGCCTGGTGTTCTTCGGGGCTTGACAGCGAACACATGTTCGTTTAGTGTGGCGAACACATGTTCGTCTCGCGTCTCATTCTCGTCGGGGTCGTTTCGCTCACACTTCTCGTGCTCGCGCTGGGGGCGGCGCGGCCGTCGAGCGGAGCGACCCCCGAGACGCGGTATGTCGTGAAGCCGGGGGAGACGCTCTGGCGGATCGCGGCCGAGCACACCGGCGGCGACGTGCGGGAGGAGGTCTGGCGGCTAACGGAGGAGAACGATCTCGCGAGCTCCGTCTTGCAGCCCGGCCAGGTGCTTCTGATTCCGGGCTAGGAGGCCCGGGGGAAATCCTCAGCTCGCGGCGAGCGCTTCCGACTCGTCGAGCCAGAACTCATCAGGTCGTCTTCTCGCAACCGCGAAGAAGGCGTCGACGACGACGGGGATGAACTGCGTGCCACGACCGTTCCGCACCTCGCGCATTGCGGCGTTGAACGTCAGAGCCTCCTGGTAGGGCCGATCGGTCGTCATCGCGTCCCATGCATCCGCGAGCCCTGCGATCGCGGCTGCGACCGGGATCGCATCCGCCGACAAACCGTCGGGATAACCCTTTCCGTCCCAGCGCTCATGGTGATGGCGGACGATGGGAACCGCTTCCCGGAGGCGGCTGAACTTCTCGATGATGCGTGCTCCCTCGACGGAGTGGCGCTTGATCTCCTCGTACTCCTCGGCGGTCAGTCGGTCGGGCTTGGTCAGAATCCCGTCCGGGATGGCGATCTTTCCGATGTCGTGGAAGAGGGCGCCAAAGCGGAGTGCGTCCATCTCCACGGGAGTGAATTCGAGCTCCTCGCCCAGCGCGAGGGCGATCCGCTGCACGCGCAGCGAGTGGCCGGCGGTGTATGGATCTTTTGCCTCCACCGTCGCGTTCAGGCTCTCCACCGCCTCGAGCGCATTTCGCTCGAGCGCCCCGTAGGCATTCGAAAGCGCAACCGAGCGCTCCCGAAGGGTCGTCGTCTGGCGCCGCAGGGTGTCGGAGGCCCGGCGCACGAGGAGGACGAGCAGGCCCCAGAGGGCCAGGAAGACGCCGCCGGTCATGAGCCAGATGACGTGCTTCCTGCCGGCGATCGACGCCTCCAGCGGCGTCGCGTCCGCGTAGACCTCATAGGCGCCGACGACCTCGCCGGCGGCAAGCACGGGTGCGTAGACCTCGATGACGTGCTTGATGCCGAGATCGGCCTCACTCGCATCCTCGACTCCCTGCGTCTCGAAGCTCGCCTCCGGGCGCCCGTGCTCGATTACCTCGCGCAGGTCACCGGTCACCGGGAAGCGCCGGCCGATCCGCTCGGGGGCGAGGGTCGTCCACGCGAGCACGCCGTCGCGGCGCCAGACCTTGACGCTCAGGATGTCGGGCCGCTCCGCAAGATCCCGGCGAACGACGGTGGTTGCCGTCGGGCCGACTCTGAGCTGCGATCCGTAGACGAGGCTCGAGCCGAGGACGCCGCTCGTGTATTGGGCAAGACTCCGCTTGGCGTCGTCGAGTGCCTGAGCACGAAGTGCGTGCGTCAGAACGGTGCCGAGAACGAATCCTCCGGCCGCGAGCAGGAGCGCACTGACGATGAGGAAGACGCGGAGAAGCGTCAGGGAATGGGAAACGCGCTGAAGGGGGGATTCACGAGGCACGGCGGCTCTTGCAGTATCGGTGCCGCAAAGCCAGGCCTTGAGCGGTCGGAGGAGGTGAACCGCCGTAGACTGGCCACGTGGATCTCGACCTGGTCTTTCTCGGGACTTCCGGCTCCGTGCCGACGGCGCGCCGGGCACCCGCCGGCACGCTGATCCGCCGCGCCGGGGAGCGCATCCTGGTCGATTGCGGCGAAGGAACGCAGCGACAGCTTCTGCGCTCGGGAATCGGGCTCGTGGAGCTCCCGGAGGTCTTTCTGACCCACTATCACGCGGACCACTATCTCGGCCTCCCGGGCATGCTGAAGACCTTCTCGCTGCGAGGCCGCGAGCTTCCGCTCACTGTCTACGGCCCACCCGGTCTTCTCGACCTCTTCGGCGCACTCCAGCGCATCTTCGGCAAGCTCACCTACAAGCTCGATCTCGTCGAGGTACGGCCCGGGGACACCCTCGACCGGGGCGAGTACCTTCTGGTGGTCTTCAAGGTGAAGCACGGGATGTCGTCGAACGGCTATGCGCTGGTGGAGCGTCCGCGGCCGGGCCGGTTCGACGTGGCGGCGGCGGAGCGCCTCGGCGTCCCCAAGGGGCCGCTCTACGGTGCGCTCCAGCGAGGAGAGCAAGTGACCCTTCCGGACGGGCGCGCCGTCACTCCTGACGAGATCCTGGGAGCGCCGCGCTCAGGGCGGAAGATCGTTCTGACGGGGGACACGCGCCCCGCAGCGTCCGTCCTCGAGGTGGCCCGTGAGGCCGACGTCCTCGTGCACGACGCGACCTTCGCGGGGGAGGAGAGCGAGCGCGCGGAGGAGACCGGCCACGCCACGGCGACGCAGGCGGCCGAGCTTGCTGCAGCCGCCCAGGCCCGGATGCTCGTCCTGACCCACCTGTCGAACCGGTACTTCGGCCCCGAGATCGCGCGCGAGGCACGCGCCATCTTCGCCGACACGGTCGTGCCGAGGGACTTCGATATCATCGAAGTCCCCTTTCCCGAGCGGGGAGCGCCGCGGCTCATCAAGGGCGGGGCGCTCGGGCGTCACGAGGAGGCCGAAGCCGGTGTCGAGCATGGTGCAGGTGGCGCTGACGCGGGACCTGACCGAGGCGGAGGAGATCCAGTCGATCCTCCAGTCGGCGGGGATCGAGTCGGAGCTCGAGGCCGCAGTCGAGCACCATCCGGCCGCGCTTGACGACGCTCCGGCCAAGGTCCTCGTCGCGGAGGCCTCGCTGGAGGCGGCACAGCACGCCATCGAGGCGATGACGGATCCCGACGAGCTGATTGGGGACGCGTAGCCGCGCAGTCGAGTCCCGACTTCGGGCCACTCGCGGCTACTTACGACCGGCTCCGGCCAGTCGACGAGAACTGGCTCGAGCTGCTCGCAGCTCTGATCGCCGCGGCGGACGGCGTCGCAGGCAAGCGGGCCCTGGATGTCGGGTGCGGCACGGGTCGTCTGGCGGAGGCTCTCGCAGCGCGGGGGGCCCGTGTCTGGGGAGTCGACCCGTCCGAGGAGATGCTCGCCGTCGCCCGCGAGACCGCGGCGACGGCCGTAGGCTGGAAGCGCGGCGAAGCCGAGCTGCTGCCGTTCAAGAGCGGCTGGTTCCAAGTGGCCTTCCTCCGCCTCGTCGTCCATCTGGTCGACCGCGCGAAGGCACTGCCGGAACTGCGACGGGTCCTCGCCCCGGGCGGACGGGTCGTCATCGCCACCTTCGACCCGACGCACTTTGGAAGTTTCTGGCTGACCCGCTTCCTGCCGTCGGTGGAGCGGATCGACCGCGCGCGGTTCCCGGAGCCGGGGTTACTTGCTCGCGAACTCGAGGCGGCCGGCTTCGCCGAGGTGGTCGTCCACCCGCACGAGGAGCGCGCGATCATGACCCGTGAGCACGCGCTCGAGCGAATCCGCGGCCGCTACATCTCGACGCTCCAACTCCTTGACGACGACGAGCTCGCTGCCGGCCTCGCCCGAGCGGAACGGGAGCTTCTCCCCGTGATCGAGATCGAGCTCCACTGGGCAATCGTCTCCGCCCGCACGTGACCGTCGTCGATCTCGCCGTCCTCGTGTGGGTCGGGCTGGCCGCGTTCCAGGGTGCTGCTCGCGGGCTCTCGACGCAGGTGGTGTCGCTCGCCGGCCTCGCTGCGGGCGGGGTCGTGGGGTCGCGCATTGCTCCCCTGTTTCTCGAGGAAGGAGCGAGTTCGCCCTGGCTCCCGGTGGCCGGCCTCGTGGGAGCCGCGGTGGGCGCGATGCTCTTCCAGCTCGTCGCCACGGCGCTCGTCTCTCGAGTCGGGTGGTTCTTTCCCACCCCGGTTCGGCTGATCGATTCCGTGGGCGGCGCCCTGTTCGGCGCCGTGGTCGGCCTCGTGATCGTCTGGCTGCTCGCTGTCGTCGCCCTCCAGCAGCCCTCGCTGAACCTCCGAAAACAGGTGCAGCGCTCGGAGGTCCTGCCGCGGCTCGTCGAAGCCGTGCCACCGCGTACCGTCCTGCACGCGCTGGGGCGCTTCGACCCGCTGCCCTTGATCGGAAGGATTCCAGGCAGGCGCCTGCCGCAGCCGGATCCGAGTGTCACACGCTCGCCCGAGTCACGTCTGGCCGCCCGAGCAGTCGTGAAAATCCTGGGGACGGCGTGTGGGCTGGGTCTCCAGGGGTCGGGGTGGGTCGTCGGCCCTTCGCTTGTGGCCACGAACGCGCACGTCATCGCCGGCGAGCGGGATACCCGCGTGGTCGTGCCGAACGGCAGGAACCTACGCGCCCGGCCGGTGTACGTGGACGCCTTGAACGACGTCGCGCTCCTCCGGGTGCCTTCGCTCGGTGTCATGCCGCTTCGGACGGCACCGGCCCAGGAGGTTGAGCGCCCAGTCGCCCTGCTCGGCTATCCGGAGAACGGGCCGCTCGTCTCGGTGGGGGGCACAGCGGGTCAACCCCAGCGGATCGTCGGACCGGACGCGTATGGACGGCGCCCACGCTCGCGGGTCGTCGTGCCGCTCCGGGGAGAGATCCGGCGGGGGGACAGCGGCGGCCCCGCGGTCGATCGGAGCGGGCGCGTTGTCACGATGATGTTCGCCGCGACGCGGGATAGACGCGGAGGACTGGGCGTGCCGATCGATTTCGTAACGCGGGCTGCCCGCGGGCCTCTCCGCCCTGTCTCCTCTGGCCCCTGTACCGACTAGAGGGTTGATCGACAATTACCACACCCTCGGATGGCGGCCCAGACGCAGCGCCAGGCCGCACCCTCGCCCTTGTCAAGGCTTCTAGCCTTGCCTGCGGACGATGGCACACCCTGGCTTGGTCTGGCCCGTCTTCGCGGGCACGGCAATTACCGATCAACCATCAGGGGCCGTCCGACCGCGCCGTGTAGAGTCTCGCCGACCCTTTAACTCGGTCCAGAGAGGCCGGAAAGGAGATCGTGGTGGCTGTGCCCGTCGAGGCGGGAAAGCCTCTGCTCGATGCGGAGGCGCTGAATCGGACGCTCG
>DASQGA010000125.1:0-5808 GCA_035632855.1 Gaiellaceae bacterium
CTCACTTCGGAGGCGGGAACGAGCCGCCGGTTGGCCGCGTCGCGCTGCGTGCGAATCCGGCCGCTGCGATCCCAGCGCCGAAGCGTGTCGAGGCTGATCCCCAGCGCCCGTGCGGCCTCGCTCGCCGTGTGGAGCTGCTCACTGCTCACCGCCGCCTCCCTCGTGTAAGGTCGCGCAACTGAATCATAGGCATTGCCTAGGCATAGTTCCTGGTGCCTTGGCCCGTGTCAAGGAGGGTTCGTACATGCGGAGGCTCGGCCGGTTGCTCTTGCTCATGACCTGTCTGCTCGCCTTGGCGGCCTGTGGGGGCGATGACGAGGAGACGCAGGGCGGAACCAGCGCGGCAAGCGAGAGCCCGCTGACCGTCTCCGCCGCCGCCTCTCTGACCGAGGTCTTCCCGAAGATCGATTCGACGGCTCGCTACAACTTCGCGGGCTCCGACGAGCTCGCGACGCAGATTCGCGAGGGCGCGCCAGCAGACGTCTATGCGGCCGCAAGCTCCAAGCACCCTCAGGCGCTCTACGACGAGGGGCTCGTGGAGGAGCCTGTGACGTTCGCCTCCAACCGGCTCGTGCTGCTCGTCCCCGCGGACAACCCTCGTGGGATCGAGACGGTCCAGGACGTGGCCCGACCGGGGACGAAGCTCGTCATCGCCGCCGAGGGCGTGCCTGTCGGCGACTACACGCGCGAGGTCCTCGGCGAGCTCCAGCTCGCAGGCGCGCTCGACAACGTCGTTTCGAACGAGGACGACGTCAAGGGCGTGGTCGGCAAGGTTTCCCTCGGCGAAGCAGACGCCGGCTTCGTCTACGCCACCGACGCGACGGTGGCAGGCGACGAGGTCAGCGTGATCGAGCTCCCCGAGGGCTCGCAGCCGCCGATCGAGTACCAGATCGCCGTCGTGAAGTCGAGCGAGAACAACGAGGCAGCCGAAGCATTCGTACAGAACGTGCGAGGGATGGAGGGACAGCAGGCACTCGAAGCGGCCGGCTTCGTTCTCCCCTAGTTGACCACATCGTCTCGGACACAGCCTCGGTCCGGCTCGGAGGCTCGAGCTCGATTCGCCGCAGCTCGTCCAGCGGGTAGATGAGCTAGTGACAGACTGTCACTAGCTGATGATCGGTACTTAGGGCTAGACGTCGGGCTAGTAGCGCCCTGCGGCCGTGAACCCGATCAGCAGCCGCCGGGCGGGTCGTCCGCGTCGTCGCCCCTGCACCGATCTCGGCCTCCGCCGCCCTCGAGGTGATCGGCGCCTGCACCGCCGGCGAGGCGGTCCGAGCCCGGCCCGCCGGCGAGCACGTCCTTGCCCTTGCCGCCCTTGATCCGGTCGTCGCCGGCATCCCCGTAGGCCGTGTCCGCGCCTCGCGCGGCCTTGATGACGTCGTCGCCGCCGTCACCGTAGAGCACGTCGCCGCCGCCGCGGCCGCGAAGCCTGTCGTCGCCGCCGAGGCCGCAGATGACATCTCGTCCAGACGTGCCGATCAGCACGTCGTCGCCTCTCGTCCCGCGGATCGTGCAGCCGCGCGGGAAGACGTTGAACTCCTCGACCCCGATCACCGGGCGAACGGCGCGGCGGAAGTCCCGCGTGGCGAACGCCTTGCGCAGCACGTCGTCGCCGAGTGCGTTGCCGAGCGCCGCCATGATCATCCCCTGGTCGAGCGACAGGTAGGCGGGCGAGGGGAAGCCCGTCTGGACGTTCACGGAGTCAGCGAAGCCCCACTGGCCGAAAACGCCCGGCATCGACTCCAGACGCTCGAGGTTCGCCAGCGCCTCGCGAGGGCGGTAGCGGAGCGCGAGGAACGCGGCGTGCGGGGTGACGACGCCGTTCGTGTACGCGCTCTGCGGCGGATCGGGCACCGGCTCGCGGCCGGGGCAGCCCACGAAGCCGCGATCGACCAGCGTCTTGTCCTCGTTCGAGGGGTTGCCGTTCGGATCCATCCCGATCGCGTCGACGCCGTACACGGCGTACCCGCCCTCGGGGACGTTCGCCGGCGAGAAGCCCCAGGTGCCGTAGCCCGCGACCTCGAGGCCGTGATCGATCTGCGCATCCACCGTGAGCGGGTGGTTCCGCCGCCACGATCCGGGCGCCCAGCGTTCCTCGGGCACGAACAGGGCCGGCATCAGCGCCTCGAACATCGACCCGCCCCAGCTGGGCGTCAGCCGCGTCGCGCCGTACGGATAGCTGCCCTCGTAGACGCGAACCCCGTGGTAACTGCGGTGGAAGCCGGATGGTCGCGTCTCCTGGAAGGAGAACTCGCATGAATCCGGGAAGGTGCGCCAGCGCCCGTAGTAGGTCTTCCGGGGCAGCTCGCGCTTGGCCGTACCGATGTAGTCCGCGATGCGGCTCTCGGAAACGACCGTGTCGTAGCAACACGGCCCGGTGTCGGTGGACGGCACGTAGTGGAAGAGGATCCGGTTTTGCTCCGGCACGTAGTAGAAGCCGAAGTCGATCGAGTCGTAGAGCGCGTCCGCCCGCCTGGAGAGCTCCGGCGCGGCGTTGGCGACGATCCGCAGACCGGTTGCGAGCCAGGCGTTGTCGACCGAGGACAGAATCGGGGTGAGCGGCTCGCCGGTCGGCGGCCACGTGGTCAGCTTCTCGCCCGTCCGGTAGTCGTACCAGTTGTAGTACTGGCCCTCGAAGCGCTCGATGCGCTCGAGCGTCGAGAGCGTCCGCTCCAGACCTGCGACCAGCTCGTCGTGGCCGATGAGGCCGAGCCGCTCGGCGGCCACAGCACTCCACATGAGCGCGCCGATGTTGGTCGGGGAGGTCTGCCTGACCCGCGTCCCGTCGGCGTTAAGGACGTCGGTCGGAAGGCCGCTGTCGGGATCCGTCATCGCTACGAATGAGGCCCACGTCGCCGTCGCATAGCGATCGAGCGTCGCCCTATCCCGCTCGGCCGCCTGGACGGCCGGGGCGAGCAGCAGCGTCGCCGCCAGGATTGCGGCTGCCCAGAACAGTCGCATTGCCAGGGCCTACCCGGCGCGGCCGAGTTTCACTCGCAAAGCCAGGCAGGTATAAGCTCGCCAGCACCAGTCGCCAAAGGGGGAGAACCCATGTGGAGGTTCAGGCTCAGGGCTTCGGTCGCGGTGTTGATTCTCGCGCTCGGATCGGCCGCTGCGGGTGGCCTCGTGGCCGCGACGCAGTCGAGCGACGAGCAGGCGCTCCAGCCGACACGGCAGCCTGCCGATAATGGCATCGAGTCGCGGGTGAACCGCTTGCTCGCGAGGATGACCCTCGAGGAGAAGCTGGAGCAGATCCAGCTGCTCCCGGACTTCCTGGTCACCGACGACGAGGTGCGCAAGGGTCTGGGCTCGGTCCTGAGCGTGACCGATCCCGCGCGGATCAGGCAGGTTCAGCGCATCGCCGTCGAGGAGTCGCGCCTCGGAATCCCGATCCTGTTCGCCTTCGACACAATCCACGGCTTCCGGACGGTCTTCCCGATCCCCCTCGGCGCCGGCGCGAGCTTCGACCCGCAGGTGGCGTCCGACGATCACAAGTACGGCGCGCGCGAGTCGGCCGCGGTCGGGCTCAAGCAGACCTACGCCCCGATGGTCGACGTCTCGCACGAGGCCCGCTGGGGCCGGATCGCCGAAGCCGCCGGCGAGGATCCCTATCTGAACTCGGTGCTCGCGGCGGCGCGCGTGAAGGCGATTCAGGGGACGGACTACAGCGCCCCCGACAAGCTCGTGGCCAGCCCCAAGCACTTCGCGGCGTACGGCGAGCCGGAGGCCGGCCGTGACTACGCGACGACCGACCTGTCCGTGCAGCGGTTGTGGAACCTCTACCTGCCGCCCTTCAAGGCGGCGATCGACGCCGGCGCGGACACGGTCATGTGCTCGTTCAACGCGATCAACGGCGTGCCCGGCTGCGGCAACGCCTACCTGATGAACCGGATCCTCAAGCGCAAGTGGCGCTTCGACGGGTTCGTCGAGAGCGATTGGACCGCAGTCGCCGAGCTCCGCGCTTGCCCGCCGAAGAACCCCGACTCATTCCCGGACTGCGGACACGGGGTCGCGGCCGACGGCCCCGCCGCCGCGGCACTCGCGCTCAATAGCGGCGTGGACTCCGAGATGACCAGCACGTTGATCCGCGACTTCGGCGCGGAGCTGCTCGCCGAAGACCGGATCTCGATGCGGCGGGTGAACGACGCGGTGCGACGGATCCTGCGGATCAAGTTCCGGGCCGGCCTGTTCGAGAACCCCTACGCCCCCTTCCAGCCCGCCGAGGCCGAGGCGCAGATGCTGAAGCCCGACGCCGTAGCGGCCGCCCGCAAGGCCGCGAGCCGCTCGATGGTGCTGCTGAAGAACGACGGCGCGGTGCTCCCGCTCGACCCGGCGAAGAAGACGGCCGTGATCGGGCCGCTCGCCAAGAACCAGCACGACATGCTCGGTCCGTGGTCGGGCGCCGGCCGTGACGAGGACGCCGTGACCGTCTTCGACGGCATCACCGAGCAGAGCCCCGGCGCGACCTACGCCGAGGGCTGCAAGCTCTCGAACACCGAGGTTCCGCATGACGATCCGGAGGGCTGCGGCTCCGACGCCGGCTTCGCCGAGGCGGTGGCCGTCGCCCAGGCCGCGGACCAGGTCGTGCTCGCCCTGGGCGAGACGCGCGAGATGAGCGGCGAGGCGAACGCGCGCAGCACGCTCGACCTCCCCGGCAGGCAGGAGGAGTTGATCCAGGCGATCAAGGCGACCGGCAAGCCGTTCGCGGTCGTTCTGTTCAACGGTCGCCCGCTCGCGCTCGAAAACATGGTCGGCGATGCACCCGCGATCCTCGAGGCGTGGTTCCCGGGCGTGCAGGCGGGTCCCGCGGTGGCCGACGTGGTGTTCGGCAAGGTCAACCCCGGCGGCAAACTGCCGGTGTCGTTTCCGTACCGAGTCGGCCAGGTGCCGATCTACTACAACCACGAGCCCGCGGGGCGGCCGTGCAACAAGGGCGTGAAGTGGAACTCGCAGCACCGCGATATCCCGAGCTGCTCGCCGCTCTTCGAGTTCGGCTGGGGGCTCAGCTACACGACGTTCGAGGTCTCGAACCTCGAGCTGAGCCGCTCGAGCGTGTCACGCAACGGCAGCGTCAGGGCCTCCGTGACCGTGACGAATACGGGTAGCCGCAAGGGCGACGAGGTCGTGCAGCTCTACATCCACGACCCCGTGGCGAGCATCTCGCAGCCGGTCCGCCGTTTGCGCGGCTTCGAGCGCGTGACGCTCGCGCCCGGGGAGAAGACCACGGTCAGCTTCACCCTGAACCGCAGCGACTTCGGCTTCTACAACAACCGCGGCCGGTTCGTCGTGGAGCGGGGCCGGATCGACGTCTACGCGGGGAACAGCTCGCGCGCCGACCTCAAGCGGTCGTTCACCGTGAGGTGATCATGCCTCGAGGTCGCACCAGGAAGTCGCCGGTTCGAGCCCGGCTAGCTCCATCGAAGGACCCCGGCAAGCGCCGGGGCTCTCGTGTTGCCGGGCCACGCCGTGGCGGTCGAGTTTCGGCACGCGAACGCCGATTTGCCACGTCGGGCGCGGTACACTGCCGCGTCCGCTTCAGCCTGCAAAGGAGGAGACATGGCGGAACCGCTCGTCCCCAAGGGTGAGGCCCACGCGGCGCGCCCCGACGACGCGCCCCATGGGGACATCGACTGGCAGGCCATCGAGGCCTCGCCCGAGTTCCAGGAGCTCGTGCGCAGGCGGCGCTCGTTCGTCCTGCCCGCGACGATCTTCTTCCTCGTCTGGTACATGGGCTTCATCCTGCTCACGGCGTATGCCCAGGACTTCATGTCCAGGCGGGTCTACGAGGGGCTGACCGTGGGGTACTGC
>DASQGA010000126.1:0-2756 GCA_035632855.1 Gaiellaceae bacterium
GCTCGAGGAGGACGTGTTCGAGGGGCGCTCCGAGAACGTCGTCCGGGACATCTCGAATGCGAAGCAGGAGATCATCGCCTACCGGAAGATCATCAAGCCCGAGCGCGCGACCCTTCGTGTCCTGGAGCGGTACACGCAGCGTTTCTTGCCGGAAGAGCTCGATATCTACTTTGACGACATCGTCGACGCCGCCGAACGCATCTGGGACCTCCTCGATAACTACAAGGAAGTCCTCGAGGGCCTCGAGTCGACCAACGAGTCGGTCATCTACCACAAGCAGAGCGACGTCTTGCGGCTCTTGACGATCATCAGCGTCACGCTGCTCCCGCTGACGCTGATCGCGAGTGTCTTCGGGATGAACGTCCTCTTTCCCGGGGAGGGCACGCACGCGGCCTTCTGGGTGATCATCGGGAGCCTGGTCACCACGCTGGGTGGGATGCTGGCGTTCTTCCGCTACAAGCGCTGGTTTTGAGCGCGACGCTCGTCGAGCGCGACGGCGACGCGGTCGAGCCCGCCGACCGGGCCGCGATCGAGGAGCAGCTGCGCTCGGGCGAGTTCTTCTGGCTCGACATCCAGGAGCCCGATCGCTCGGACTTCGAAATTCTCCGGGAGACCTTCGAGTTCCACCCGCTGGCGGTCGAAGACTCCGAGCATTTCGGCCAGCGCGCGAAGCTCGACACGTACGGCGACTACGTGTTCCTCGTCGTGTACGGGTGGTCTCCGGACGACGACGGTCTGGTCGAGGTGCACTGTTTCTACTCGGAGCGCTTCCTCGTCACCGTCCACAGAGACGAGGCCCCCGCGCTGGAGGAGCTCAGGCGGAGCTGCACGAACCACCACATCGACGTTCGGAATCCAGCGCTCACCCTGCACCGCGTCGTGGACAGCCTGGTGGACAGCTTCTTCCCGGTTCTCGAGGGCTTCGACGTGGAGCTGGACGAGCTCGAGGACGAGTTCTTCCGAGATCCGGGGGACGAGCCGCTTAGAAAGCTCTTCACGATGAAACGCAAGCTTGCGACGCTGCGGAGGGCGATCGCGCCGGAGCGGGATCTGTTCGCCTTCCTGGACGACGGCGCCATCCCCGGGCTCGACACGGAGAGCGCGCGGTACTTCCGGGATGTCTCCGACCACCTCTACCGGCTCGCGGAGACGATCGACAGCTTCCATGAGCTCACTCTCAGCGCGATGGACGTCTTCCTCTCGAGCTCCTCAAACCGGATGAACGAGGTCATGAAGCAGCTGACGATCATCGCGACGATCTTCCTCCCCCTCAGTTACATCGCCGGTTTCTTCGGTCAGAACTTCGACTTCCTGGTCGACCACGTCGGCAGCGCGACCGCCTTCATCCTCGGCGGCGTGCTCCTGCAGCTCGGGACGTTTATCTTCCTGTTCGTCTACTTCCGGCGAAAGCACTGGGTGTGAAGCGGCTCTGGGCGCCTTGGCGGGTGGAGTACGTCCAGAGCGCCGAGGAGCAGACAGGCTGTGTCTTCTGCGACGCGGTCGCGGGTGGCGACGAGGAGCGGCTCGTGGTGCACAGGGGCGAGCACGCGTTCGTCCTCCTCAACAAATTCCCGTACGCCTCCGGCCATCTCATGGTCGCGCCGTACACGCACGTGGGCCGCCTCGGAGACGTCTCCGACGACGAGGCGCTCGAGGTGCACAGGCTGGCCACCGCCGCGCTCGAAGTGCTCGCAGCGGCCATGCACCCGCAGGGCTACAACCTCGGTTGGAACCTCGGACGGGTCGCGGGAGCGGGCGTTGTCGACCACGTCCACCTCCACATCGTCCCGCGGTGGGCCGGCGACACGAACTTCATGCCGGTGCTCGCCGACGTCAAGGTGATCCCCGAGAGCCTCGGGGACACCCGTGCGAAGCTCGCCGCGGCCTGGACGGCCTAGGATTGCTCCGTGGCGCTCGACCCCAAGGTCTTCAAGGCCTATGACATTCGCGGCCTCTACCCAGAGGAGCTCGACGAGGACGGCGCCTACCGGATCGGCCGGGCCTACGCGGAGGAGTTCGAGCCACAGACGATCGCCGTCGGCCGGGACATGCGCGTCTCGTCTCCGACCATGGCCGAGGCGGCCATCGAGGGCGTCCTTGCTGCGGGTGTGGACGTCGTCGACGTCGGGATGATCGGCACGGAGATGCTCTATTTCGGCGTCGGGGCGCTGGACCTCGACGGCGGCTTCACGATCACCGCCTCGCACAACCCGAAGGAGTACACAGGGATGAAGATCGTCCGCCGGGGCGCGCTGCCGGTCGGCGGAGACTCCGGACTCCTCGAGATTCGGGACAGGGCCCTGTCGCTTGAGGACCTGTCTGGGGGTCAGACCCCGGGACATGTCCGGAAGGAAGACGTCTACCCGGCCTTCGTCGATCGCGTGCTCTCGTTCATCGACCCCGGAGTGGTCAAGCCGCTCCGGATCGTGATCGACGCGGCGAACGGCATGGCCGGGGCCATGCTGCCGGGGATCCTCGAGCGCCTCCCGGTCGAGGCGGTCCGATGCTTCTTCGATCCCGACGGCACCTTCCCGAATCACGAGCCCAACCCACTCCTGTCGGAGAACCGGGAGTTCGTCATGCAGAAGGTGCTCGACGAACGGGCCGACCTCGGCATCGCGTTCGACGGCGATGCAGACCGGTGTTTCTTCGTCGACGACACCGGCGAGTTCGTTCCGGGCGACTTCGTCACCGCGCTCCTCGCGCGCTCGATGCTCGAGAAGGAACCGGGTGGCACGATCATCTACGACGTGCGG
>DASQGA010000127.1:0-11174 GCA_035632855.1 Gaiellaceae bacterium
ACGAAGAAAACGTGAGAACCCCGGCCGTCCGCGGCGAGTGGAAGGAATCCGGCCCGATCCAGCACCGTGCTCGCCCGGGCGAGAGCTCCCTGGGCCACGAGCAGATCGACGTCGTCTCCGGGCGCGCGAGCCTCGACGTCACCCCGCAGGAGGCACCACTGGATGCCGTCCCTGTCGAGGGCGGCGAGTGCCGAATCGATGACCGACCCCGACAAGATCCTGGCGGTGCGGTCGAGGTCCTCGGGGTGCTCAGCCGCTGCGCTGGGCGGCGACTCGGAGGTGCGGGCGCTCATAGGCCAACCTTTGGCCTAGATGGTCGATCGACAATTACCACACCCTCGGATGGCGGCCCAGACACGGCGCCAGGGCGCACCCTCGCCCTTGTCAAGGCCTCTAGCCTTGCCTGCGGGCGATGGCACACCCTGGCTTGGTCTGGCCCACCCCCGCGGGCGCGCCAATCGCCGACCAACCATCTCTGAGCGTGTGGAGGGGGTGTGGGGGAACCGGGAGGTTCCTCCACCGGGTCAAAGAAGGGGGCTCGCGGGGGAAACATGGTTTCCGCGGGAGCGAGCCGGAGGCGAGGGACGTTCACGCGCCTGCCCCCTTGAGGACAGCGGGAATGGTCTGCAGGAGAATCTTGAGATCGAGCGCCAGCGACCGGTGCTCGATGTAGGCGATGTCAAGGCGGAGCCGCTCATCCATGGTCATTCCGTTTCGACCGTGAATCTGCCAGAGGCCCGTCATCCCCGGCTCAACCTCGAGCCGGTACGTGTGCCAGAGGCTGTAGGTGCTCGGTGCGAACGAGGTCGGGCGTGGGCCAACGAGGCTCATCTCACCCCGAAGGACGTTGACGAGCTGCGGGATCTCGTCGAGGCTCGACTTCCGCAGAAGCTTCCCGACCCGGGTAATCCGGGGGTCGTTGATGATCTTGAAGTCGGGTGGTGGGAGGATGTTGAGATGCGCTAGGGACGACTTGAGCTCCTCCGCGTTCCGGACCATTGTCCGGAACTTGTACATCCGGAAGCGACTGCCGTCGCGCCCAGTCCGTTCCTGCGCGATGAAGATCGGACCCGGGCTGTCCACCAGGATTGCGATCGCGCACGCCAGCGAGAGGACGAGTGCGAGCGGGAGGAGGAGCACGCAGACAACGAGGTCGAATGCACGCTTGCCGACGAGATAGCGTCGATGGGCTACGGGCATTCTCAGTCCTCTCCGTGCCGCCTAGCCGCTGGCAGGCTCGACTCCTCGGCACTGACTTCCCTCAGGGTGGTGTGGTTCGCCTCGACCTTGGGACCTGCGAGGACCGGCCCCACGGACACTGCGTCGGCAAGAAAGGATGAGCTACCGGCGACCTCGCCTGCTGCCAGCGCGAGCTCGGGCTGATGCGATGCTCGGCCTTCCTGCCAATGACTCGACCTCCGGCGCAGGGCGACGAGGAGCGCGCCGCTCGTCACTCCGTCATCGGGGAAGGCGGCCATCGCGATCTCGGCCTCGCCGAGCGAGTCGACCAGGAGTGCGCGGACTCGGCCGATCACTGCATCTCCCTTGCTTCGGTCACACTCGGGAAGCAAGACGTAGAAATCGTCCTCGTCTTCCCAGACGCGGTCGATCCGTCGAAAGACGCCGTGCAGGAGGCCTCCGTCGGACTTGTACCGCTCGACCGCCCGCCGAGCGCGGCGTGTTTGGGCAACGGCAGCCGGCCGGGGGACTTGGATCCTGAGCAGCAGGAAGGAGCGTCCATAACGGCGGCTCCGGGTGAGCTCGTTCCAGAGCTCTTCCCGCATCCGCCAGTGGAGCACCTGCCGGCGAGTCGGTGCCTCAGCCTCGGGCCGTGCGGACGGCCGCCAGCGAAGCGTTCCCTTCAGCCGTCCGGAGATCGCTTTCGCCCTCGTCGGCCGGCGCAGCGGCACAGGCGCGCCGGCGTCCAGGTCCTGCCCCCCAGCCTGGGGCTGGGCCTCCTCCCACTTCATTTCGTCCCGTTCCGTCGCCACTGTGTTGCCTCCCCCTGGTCCCGTTGATTTGCCCACTCGACCGGTCCGCAAAGCGAAGCCGGCGCTACTCATGGCGGGCGACTAGCCGGGCTGCGGAATGCGCGCGACGAGCGCGGCTTCGTGGAGGCGCGAGTTGACGGGCCGCGCGACTTGAGTCAGGAGCGAAAAGACGAGGGCTACGGCGCTCAGTGCGAGCGCCAGATCGGGCCGGAAGCTGCCGCCTGTGGGTGCCTGCCCGTTGGACGTGAAGGCCACGCGGCTCGGAATCGGGGCCTCGGACGGCGGTGGGATCTGCAGCGGCCAGCGCAGTTCGGAAGCCGGGCGCTCGACAGGTCCCTGGGCCGGACGGCCTGATGCTGTTCGCGTCGTGGTGCCGACGCTCGAGACGTCTGCGAGACGCGTCAAGAACGTAGGTGCATCGGCGAGTAAAACAGCCCGGACCTCGCCCGTGAGGGGCCGAACTGAATCGCCTTCGCTCGAGGTCTGAATAACGACACTCTGCCCCGGCGCCGCAACCGGCGCGAGCTCGGGCTCTTCCGGCGCGACGGCTTCGGGTGCGGTCGTAGGCGTCACAACCGGAGCTCCGAGAGCCGGATCCACCGACCCTTGCGTGACGAGCTGTGGCATCTCGCCCGTGTTCACCTGCTCGGCCGTTGGTGTTGCGAGGGGCGGCGAGTCGTTGGCCGGAAGCTCAAGCGGCGTGGCCTCCACAACCGTGGGCGCGACGATCGGCTGTGGATCTGCAACCAAAGGCTCCGCCGGGGTCTCTGCAATCTGAGGGCTCGCCGGCAGCTCGACGGTGGGGGTCTCGGCCGGGTCCGCGACCACAGGAGAAGTCGAACTAGGTTCCCCTTCCTGACTGGCCGCCGGCGCGCTGCTCGAAGCGTCGCCGCCCTCCACGACCAGCGTCGCGTCGGGCGCCGGGTCGCTGGCGAACGTCGCAGCCGCGCCCAGCGCAGGGTGGCTGATCGCGGTGATCGCGATCACTGCGAAGGCGGTCAGAAAGAGACGCGTTCGAACGCCCATGCCGGTCGATTCAGTCATGGCCGCAATGCTGCCAAGTCCCACAAACGGGTTCCCCTAGTCCCTTGAGTTTCGCAACCCCGAGTTTACTACCCCTGACGGCCACGTCAAAAACTGCCTCGACCGGACGGTTCGGATGAGGTCTCGGCGACGTCTTGAACCGTCATCGAGCCGCCGGAAACTGCCCTCGAGGCCGACCCTCCCGGCACCTCTCGGTCCCTCTCGCCGGTTCGATCGGTACCCTCGTCGCGCGTGTCCCTCCGAAAGCTTGCTGTCTTCGCGGCTGCGTACTTCGTCATACTCCTGGCCGCCGTACCCGCGTCTGCGCGGATCAATCGGGAGACCTGCCGGGGGTATCCTGAACCGCGGGTCTTCCTGGAGACGCAGACGTGGTGGACGGATGGATCCATCACGCCCGGCCAGCGATCTCACCACATCCACGTCGGCGTCTGCTTTCCGCAGGGGCGGACCTGGCGGCCGAGTCCGAGCGGGCTTGTTCGACTGGATTTTCGAATCGTCTTCCACAACATGCGCGGCTACGTGGGCCACACGTTCCGGGGCGGAATCGGCTGCTGCGGAGACGGCAAGACCATGAACTTCCAAGGCCCGGTCCGGCTGCGGTGCAGGCACGTGCACATGGAGTGCACCTGGTGGATCACCCGGCGCATCGACACCGATGCGATCAAGACGGACGGGCGAAAGGAAGCCCGGTTCTCGCTGCTGACACGGACTTCCAAGGGCAAGCGAATGTTCGAGTCGAGCGGCTGGCAGTCGTACTTCGACCGCCCCCACATCTCGGCAGTCGAGAACTACCGCGATGAGGACGGGGTGACCGCGAGAGGCTGGTACGAAGGCTTCGGATACGCGAACGCCTCGATCAGACCCCCGTACCGCGCTCCGGGTCCGAGAGTGCGCGGCGTCTGGCGGCCCACGGTGAGGATGCGGCCCGGCGCCGGCGGGCTGCCAGTCACGTCTCACAGTGTGCACATCGACCCCATGTTCCACGAGGGCAAGGCGGGCAAGGTCATCGAGAAGGGGCCAGGTTCCTACGACGGCGTCGTCACGATCGACACGCGCAGGCTCAAGAACGGGCCGCACCGGCTTGTGCTGATCACGCATGCGAAGCTGATCACACCGGGCGACGATGTTCTCGACGGAACCAACACCGGGGTTCTCGCCGTGCCGTTCTTCGTCCGAAACTAGTTCCGGCGTCGCGAGTCGCAGCGGACGACGAGGCAGAGCTCTCGTCTGTGCCAGTCCGGTGTCGCGGGACGAGCGAATGGCGCACGCTCGCCGGCCGCGGCTTCCTCGAACGCTATCACCGGTCGATGTCCATCGATCGGAAGGAGAGAGACTGATGCGCTCGAGAAGTCGAACGCCCTGGCTCGGGTTGGTGTGCTCGGTGGCGTTGCTCGCGATCGTCGCGGCGACGCTTGCCGCCGCCGCCATCCCGGATGAGGACGGCACGATCCACGCCTGCCGCATGCTGAAGAGCGGGAAGGTCCGGGTGGTCGCGGATCCCGACAGCTGCAAGCAGAAAGAGCGGAAGGTGTCCTGGAACGTCCGCGGACCGAAGGGCGACACCGGACCTCCGGGAGCGGCCGGTGCACAGGGCGCTCAGGGTGCCCAGGGCGAGCGCGGGCCGGCAGGATCCGCCGGACCCGAAGGTCCACAAGGATCGCAAGGACCGAAGGGCGACCCTGGCGCAGGGCTCTCCTCCTTCGAGGGGCTGAACGGCCTCGCCTGCACGTTCGAAGGCCAGCAGGGGACGATCCAGATCGAGTACGACGCCGATGGTCAGGCGGAGATAACGTGCGCGGTCCCCGAGGAGCCGCCGCCGCCGGGCGGTGCAGCCCGGCTGACGGTCAACGAGTTTTCGACCGGTGTCACCGGGGCGCTCGGCAACGAGTTCGTCGAGATCGCCAACGCGGACGACGCGGCCGCGGACGTCGGCGGCTTCAAGCTGGTCTACAGGTCAGCCTCCGGAACGAGCGACGTCACGCTGGCGACGATTCCGGCGGGCACGACGATCCCTGCCGGTGGTTTCTACCTCTTGGGTGGGAACGCCTTCGCCGGCAGCCAGGCGGCCGACCAGAGCTTCAGCTTCGGGCTCTCCTCGACCGCAGGTGGGATCGGCCTTCGTAACACCGCGGGCGCACTCGTCGATTCGGTCGGCTACGGCGACGGGACGGCGAACGCCCTGGTCGAGGGAAGTCCCACCGCCGCACCGCCCATCACCGACGCGCCGGGAAGCAGCGCCGGGCGAAACGGGTCGAGCGGGGACACGAACAGCAACGCTGCTGATTTCAGCGTCGCTGCGACCCCGACGCCGGCCGCGGCGAACGGCTAGATCTAGGCAACGAGGATCGGCGGGCGGGGGCGGCAGCGTCTCCGCCGGCCGGCCGGCGTTAGCTAACGATGCCGGTAGACGATGCGCCCGCGATTCAGGTCGTAGGGGCTCAACTCGACCTTGACCGGTCGCCCGGAAAGATCTTGATACGGAAGCGGCGCATCTTGCCTGCCGTGTAGCCGAGCGCCTGGTGCCCGTTGTCGAGCTGGATCTTGAACATGCCGTTCGGGAAGGCCTCGACGACCTCTCCCTCCAGCTCGAGCTTCTCTTCCCTTGTCGCTATCGACCACCTCCTCTCTCGCGAGAAAGTTTAAACTGGGAATCGGGTGCGGTCCACCCCCCGGACTAGAATCGACTGCCCGTGCCCGAGGCGCCTTTCGTTCACCTCCACGTCCACTCCGAGTACTCGATCCTCGACGGGGCGTGCCGCATCCCGGACCTCGCCGCACGCGCTGCCGAGCTCGAGATGTCCGCCGTCGCGCTCACCGACCACGGCTCCCTCGCCGGCGCGGTCGAGCTCTACCGGGAGGCCGGTAAGAACGGCGTCAAGCCGATTCTCGGCTGCGAGGTCTACGTCGCGGACGACAGAAGAGCGCAGACGAAGGGGTACGCGCACCTGACGCTCCTCGCCGAGTCGAACGAGGGCTACGCAAACCTCATCAAGCTCGCCTCGGCCGGATTCCTCGAGGGCTACTACTACAAGCCGCGAGTCGACTGGGAGCTCCTCTCCTCGCACGCGGCCGGGCTGATCGCGCTCTCCGGGTGCCTGTCGGGCCGCGTCTGCAAGGCGCTCGAGAACGGGAATCGTGGCGAGGCCGAGCAGGAGCTGACGCGACTGACGGACATCTTCGGCCGCGACTCGACCTATCTGGAGATACAGGACGCCGGCCTCGAGGTGCAGCCGAAGATCAACGCGCAGCTGGCCGAGATCTCGTCGTCGACCGGCCTCCCGCTCGTCGCGACCGGCGACGTTCACTACCTCCGCCACGAGGACGCTCGCGCGCACGAGGCGCTCCTCTGTATTCAATCGGGCGACTCGCTCGCCAATCCGGACCATTGGCGTTTCGACACCGACCAGTTCTTCTTCAAGACACCGGCGGAGATGGCGCAGGACTTCTCCACCTATCCCGACGCCGTCGCGCGGACACTGGAGATCGCCGAGCGCTGCACCGTGACGATGGAGCTCGGCCGGATCCTGCTCCCGACGTTTCCGACGCCGGACGACCGCGACGCGTTCGACTACCTGCTCGAGCTCTGTGAGAGGGGACTGCAGAAGCGCTACGAGCAGGTCACGCCGGAGCTGCACGAACGGCTGAAGTTCGAGCTGAAGACGATCCGCGAGATGGGCTTCGCGGATTACTTCCTGATCGTCTGGGACTTCATCTCGTTCGCGAAGCGGAACGGGATCGGGGTCGGCCCCGGCCGCGGGTCGGCCGCAGGGAGCCTCGTCGCCTACAGCCTCGAAATCACCGACATCGACCCCATCAAGTACGACCTCCTCTTCGAGCGCTTCCTGAACCCGGGCCGCAAGTCGATGCCCGACATCGACATCGACTTCTCCGTCCACGGCCGCGACGAGGTGATCAACTACGTAGCCGAAAAGTACGGCCGAGACCGGGTTGCGCAGATCATCACCTTCGGAACGATGATGGCCCGCGCCGCCGTCCGCGACGCTGGCCGCGTCCTCGATATTCCGTACGGAACGGTCGATCGCGTCGCAAAGCTCATCCCCGAGGGCCCGAAGGTCTATCTGGACGACTGCCTGAAGAAGGGAGCCGACCTGAAGGCCGCCTACGACCAGGACGAGACTGTTCGCCAGATCGTCGACCTCGCCAAGCCGCTCGAAGGGCTGGTGCGCCAGGACTCCATCCATGCCGCCGGCGTCGTGATCGGCGACCGGCCGCTCACCGAGTACATCCCGCTCCAGCAGAAAGGGGCGGACCAGGAAGTCGTGACGCAGTTCCCGATGGGCGACGTGGAAGCGCTCGGGCTCCTGAAGATGGACTTCCTTGGTCTCCGGAACCTCGACGTGATCGACAAGGCGATCGAACTCGTCGGCGGCGTCGACATCGTGTCGATCCCGCTCGACGACGAAAAGACGTACGCGATGCTGCAACGCGGAGAATCGTCCGGGGTCTTCCAGTTCGAGTCGTCGGGGATGCGGGAGGCGCTCCGGCAGGTGCGGCCGACCGAGTTCGAAGACCTGATCGCGCTCGTCGCGCTCTACCGGCCGGGCCCGATGGGCTACATCCCCGTCTATGCAAAGCGCAAGGCAGGGACGGAGCAGCCCCACTTCCTGGACGACCGCCTGAAGCCGATCACCGAGCCGACCTACGGGATCTGCATCTACCAGGAGCAGTACATGGAGATCGCCAAGCAGCTCGCCGGCTTCTCACCGGCCGAAGCGGACGATCTCCGGAAGGCGATCGGCAAGAAGATCCACGCGCTGATGGCTTCCCTGAAGGACAAGTTCCTCGAGGGGGCCGCCCAAAACGGTGTCACACCGTCGGTCGGAAACCAGCTTTGGAAGGACATGGAGCAGGCGCAGGACTACTCCTTCAACAAGTCGCACGCTGCCTGCTACGCGCTGATCGCCTACCGCACGGCCTACCTGAAGGCCAACTGGCCGGCCGAGTACATGGCCGCGCTCATCTCGTCGGTGATGAACACGAAGGACCGTGTGCCGCTCTACGTCGCCGCGTGCGAGGAGATGGGCATCAAGGTCGAGCCCCCCGACGTCAACTGCTCTGCGGCCGACTTCGCAGTTGTGGACGGAAAGATCCGGTTTGGTCTGAACGCGGTCAAGAACGTGGGGGAGAACGCCGTTCGTGCGATCGTCACCGTGCGCGACGCCGACGGGCCGTTCGAATCGATCTGGGACTTCTGCGAGCGGGTCGATCCGCAGGTGGTCAACAAGCGCGCGCTCGAATCCCTCGTCAAGTGTGGGGCGTTCGACTCGACCGGCGCGACTCGGATGGGGATCTGGAACGTCCTCGAGCAGGCCATCGGGGCAGGCGGGCGCCAGCAGGCCGACCGCCTGGCGGGTCAGAGCTCGATCTTCGATCTGGGCGGAGGCGGCAGCGGTGGGGAGGAGGCACCCGCCGCCCGCAAGCACCACCCCTCCATCTCGTCCGAGGAGTGGAAGAAGAATGACCGCCTCGCCAACGAAAAGGAGTCGCTCGGCCTTTATGTCTCGGAGCACCCGCTTCAAAGCGTCAAAGACGCTTTGAAGCGCAGAGTCGACTGTCAGCTCGCCGAGGTCGAGCGCCGGCGGGACGGCGAGATCGTCACTGTCGGCGGCATCGTCGGCGCCGTCAAGGCTCTGACGACGAAGAAGGGCGATCCGATGGTCTTCCTCCGTCTCGACGACCTTTCGGGGTCGATCGAAACCGTGGTCTTCAACTCGGTATACGCGTCGTCGCGCGATCTGCTCGAGGCGGACCGCGTCCTTGTGATCAAGGGTCGCGTCGACCACAAGCAGGAGGGGGAGACGAAGCTGATCGCGACGGAGGTCGCTCCCTTCGAAGCGACACCCGAGTGCTCTGAGGTGAGGCTCAAGGTCGATGCCCGCAAGGCACCTGCGGGCCTTCTGCGCAACCTGGCCGACCTCGTACGGGAATACCCCGGAGAGGCTCCCGTGGTCGTTGCGATCGAGACTTCGGAGGGTCCGCGGACCTATGCGTTCGGCCCGGACTTCAAGGTCCGGCCCGAGGCCGACTTCTTCGCCGAGGCGAAGTCGCTCCTCGGGGAAGCGGCCGTCACCTAAGAGGCTCGATCTGAACGTTCCGCCGGGCGTCAGGACACGGTGCTGGCCCAGTTGGTCTGGAACGGCCCGAAAGGGCCGAATTTCACATCAGCCCTTCGAGCTGTCACAGCCCCCTAGGGGCCCTCTCGACCGGTCTTGGAGGCTTTTTGACGGTCGTTCGGACGTTTTTCGAGGCTGTTCGAACGTTTTCGGAGGTCTTTCGGACCCAAATGGACGTTTTCCACAGAGGTAGCCTCCGGCTGCGCTGCCGGCTCAGTCCGCGAGCCCCTTGGCCCGCAGTTCCTCGAGCGCCTGCTCCGACTTGCCGAGCTCACCGAGGTCCATGCCGCGGAGGACGCGCGCCTCCTTCGTGAACTGGATCTCGGAGTACTCGACCACCTCGACGACGTTGCCCCACGGGTCACGAAAATCGAGCCCTCGGCCAGGAAGAACCTCGACGCCCGCGTCGGCGAGCGCCTCGCGTACCGCCTGCTTCGAGTCGACGACGAGCCCGAAGTGCCTGTGTGCGTCGGGTGGTTGCGTCCTGCCGGCCGCTAACGCGACGAACTGGTCGCCCAGGTCGATGAACGCCATGCGGGCACTCCGCCCGCGAAGCTCGAAGTCGAAGATCCGCCCGTAGAACGCGAGCGCCTCCTCGACGTCGCCGACTTCGAGCGCGACGTGGTTTAGTCCGACCAGGCGTGCGCGTGTCACGAGAGCTACATGTTCGCAGCGGAACCTCGTCCCGCGGCGCGGTGTAGTACGAGCAGTGGAGGGCCGACCACTGGAAGAGGAAAATGACCTCGTCGAGCAGGCGAAGCGCGGGGATGTCCGCGCCTACGAGGAGCTTGTGCGCACCTATCAGGGAATCGCATTCAAGACGGCCTACCTCGTCGCGGGTTCCGCGGACGAGGCACGGGACGCTGCGCAGGAGGGCTTCGTGAAGGCCTATCGGGCGCTCGGCCGCTTTCGGCGCGAAGCCCCGTTCCGGCCCTGGCTCCTCCAGATCGTCGCCAACGAAGCCAGGAACCGCCGCCGCTCTGCCGGTCGGCGCGCGACCCTGACGCTGCGCCTCGCGGCTGCTGAGCCCTCGGGGGGCGCGGCCCCGTCCCCCGAGGCAACCCTTCTCGCCTCGGACGAGCGACACCGCCTCCTGGAGGCAGTCTCGACCTTGCGCGAGGAAGAGCAGCTCGTCATCGCGTGCCGGTATTTCCTCGATCTCTCCGAGGAAGAGACAGCCCAGACGCTCGGCCTTCGTCGTGGCACGGTCAAGTCCCGGCTCTCCCGAGGGCTGGCACGTCTCCGCGCCGACCTCGAGGAGGCGCATGCCTGAGCTCGAGCGTCAACTCAGGGAGCTCGGGAACGTGCTGGAGCTGCCGGCCGCGCCGGACCTCGTCGCCGTCGTTCGGGCTCGGATCGGGGAGGAGCGTGGGCCACGCCTTCGAATGCGCCGCTCTCTCGTGCTCGCGATCGCGGCGCTCGGCCTGGCGCTCGCTGCGGCGATGGCGGTTCCCCAGGCTCGCACAGCCATCCTCGAGTTCCTGCACATCAGAGGTGCGAGCGTGGAGAGAGTCCCAACGCTCCCGTCCGTCCCGGACGCCGGCCTGGATCTCGGGCAGCCAGTCAGCTTCGACGAGGCCCGTCAGACTGTCGCGTTCGAGATCGCCGAGCCGGAACTCCCGGGGCTCGGCCGGCCCGACTCGATCTACGTCGACCGAGCGACGTCGGGAGGGCAGGTGTTCTTCCTCTGGGGAACAGAGGATCGCCCGCAGGTACTCCTCTCCGAGTTCCGCGGCGACCTCAACAGTGAGCTGATCGGCAAGCAAGCGGGACCAGAGACGACGATCGAGGCGGTCAGCGTCGAGGGGGGAGCGCCCGGCTTCTGGGTGGCCGGCGCGAATCACGTTGTCTACTACTTCGATCCCGACGGCGAGATCCAGGAGGAGACGATTCGCCTCTCGCGTAACGCCCTCCTGTGGGAGCGAAACGACCTGACGCTCAGAATGGAAGGTGACTTCGGCAGGGATCTTGCGCTCGAGCTCGCGCGCGCCGTCCCCTAGATGGT
>DASQGA010000128.1:0-5207 GCA_035632855.1 Gaiellaceae bacterium
GCCGCAACGCTCGCCGAGGCAGTCGCCGGTGCGGTCGCCGACGGGGCGTGCACGCCGGACATGGTCGCCTCCGGAGTCGCCTCCACGACGCGCGAGTTCATGGACGCGCTGCTCGCAGAGCTTCCGCGTCGCGTCACCAACTTCGAGTTCTACCGACGAGCGTACGCCTGATGGCCAAGATGCTCGGTTCTGACGCCATCCTCCGCTCGCTGGAGGCGGAGGACGTGGACGTGATGTTCGGGATCCCCGGCGGGGCGATCCTGCCGACCTACGACGCGATCGCGCGCGGCACGAGCGTGCGGCACGTCCTTGCCCGCCACGAGCAAGGGGCGGGTCACATGGCCGAGGGGTACGCACGGGCTTCGGGCCGCGTCGGCGTCGCCATGGCCACCTCCGGGCCGGGCGCCACGAACCTCGTGACCCCGATTGCGGATGCCTGGATGGACTCGACGCCTCTCGTCTGCATCACCGGCCAGGTTCGAACCAACCTGATCGGGACCGACGCCTTCCAGGAGGTCGACGCCACCGGGATCACGCTCCCGATCGTCAAGCACTCCTGGCTCGTCCAGGACGTCGAGGAGCTCCCGCACGTCATGAAGGCCGCCTTCCACGTCGCTCGCACGGGCCGCTGCGGGCCGGTGCTCGTGGACGTAGCCAAGGACGTCCAAGAAGCCGCGATTGACTTCCGCTACCCGGACGAGGTCGATCTGCCCGGCTGGAAGCCGCCGCACAAGGTCAACGTACGCCAGCTCGGCGAGGCGGCACGGGCGATCGCCGCGGCGGAGAAGCCTGTGCTCTATGTCGGCGGCGGCGTCGTGAACGCAGAGGCCTTCGAGGAGCTGCGCGAGCTCGCCGAGGCCGGTGGACTGCCGGTCGTGACGACGCTCATGGCGAAGGGCGCCTTCCCCGAGTCGCACCCGCTCCATGCCGGGTTGCCCGGGATGCACGGCTCCAAATGGGCGAACTGGGCCATGAACAAGTGCGATCTCTTGATCGCGGTCGGCTCCCGCTTCGACGACCGCGTGACCGGGAAGCTGGCGGCGTTCGCGCCGGGCGCGCAGGTCATCCATCTCGACGTCGACGCCGCCGAGATCGGGAAGCTCCGGCATGCCGACATCCCGGTCGTCGGCCCGCTCAAGCTCGCGCTCGCGGGGCTCGCCCGCGAGGTGGGCCGTCTTCGCGAGGAAGGGTCGGAAGGGCCGAGCGCCTGGCGGACGCAGATCGACGAGTGGCGGGATGCATTTCCCTACAGGTACACGCGAGATGGGGATTCCCTGAAGCCGCAGACGGTTCTCGAGACGCTCCGCGATCTAACCGCGGGGCGCGACGACGTCGTCTGGACGACCGGCGTCGGGCAGCACCAGATGTGGGCGATGCAGTACCTCGTTTGCGACCGACCCCGCAGCTTCATTACCTCGGGCGGGCTCGGGACGATGGGCTACGGCATCCCGGCCGCTGTAGGCGCCAAGGCCGCCCGCCCCGATGCCACGGTCATCTGCGTCGACGGCGACGGCTGCTTCCAGATGACGTGCCAGGAGCTCGCGACCGCAGCCCTCGAAGGGCTCCCGATCGTGACCGTCGTCGTGAACAACGGCTGGCTCGGGATGGTGCGCCAGTGGCAGGAGATGTTCTACGCCGAGCGCTTCGCGCAGACCCACCTGACCCACCAGGTCCCCGACTACGCGCAGCTCGCGGAGGCATACGGGTGCGCCGGGTTCACCGTCGACTCGGAGGATCGGCTCGAGGAGACTCTGGACGACGCGCTCACCTGCGGACGGGCGGCCGTCGTCGACGCTCGCTGCGATCCGGAAGAGAAGTGCTTCCCGATGATCCCCGCGGGCGCGGCCGCGATCGACATCCTCGAGTACCCCGAGGGTGAGACGGTCGAGGCGTGACGCACACGCTCTCCGTCCTCCTCGAGAACAAGCCCGGGGCGCTCGCCCGGGTCTCGAACATGTTCGCCCGTCGCGGGTTCAACATCGAGAGCCTCGCCGTCGGGCCGACGGAGCGGCCGGACGTCTCCCGGATCACGCTGCGCGTCGAGTGCGATCAGCACGCGGTGGAACAGATCGAGAAGCAGATGCACAAGCTCGTGAACGTCCTCCGGGTCTCCGAGCTCGAGCCGGGGGAGACCGTCGAGCGCGAGCTGGCGCTGATCAAGGTGGCGGTCACGCCCGAGCGCCGGCCCGAGCTGCTCGCGGTTGCCGACACGTTCAAGGCGCACGTCGCCGACCTTGGCCCCGAGGCGATGATCTTCGAGCTGGTCGGTCCGCCCGACGTCCTCGACTCCTTCGAGGAGCTTGTCCGGCCCTATGGTGTCAAGGAGCTCGTCCGCACCGGCCGCATTGCGCTGCCCCGTGCAGCGAGCCGCCGCACCCCTCGTCCTCAGCACGTCCTCCGCTAGATGGTTGATCGACAACCATCACACGCCAATTACCGAGCAACCATCTAGGGAAAGGAACTTTCATGGCACAGGTCTACCGCGAGGGCAATCTCGACCTGCTGGACGGCAAGGTGGCCGTCGTCGGCTACGGAAGCCAGGGGCACGCGCACGCCCTCAACCTGCGCGACTCCGGCGTGGACGTCGAGGTCGGCCTCCGCTCCGGCAGCGAATCGTGGGAGAAGGCCGAGGCCGCCGGGCTGGCAGTTCGCGAGATCGCCGACGCCGTCCGGGGCGCACAGCTCGTCGCCGTCCTTCTGCCCGACCACGTCCAGAAGGGCGTCTTCGAGGCGGAGGTCGAGCCCAACCTCGAGCCGGGCGCGGCGATCCTCTTCGCGCACGGCTTCAACGTCCACTTCGGCCAGATCGCGCCCGCGGAGGGCCACGACGTCATCATGGTCGCGCCGAAAGGCCCCGGTCACCGTGTGCGGGAGTTGTTCGAGGCCGGCGGCGGCACGCCCGGTCTCGTCGCGGTCGCGCAGGATGCGACCGGCAACGCTCGCGACCTGGCGCTTGCCTACGGTGCCGCGATCGGCTGCGGTCGCGCGGGGATGCTCGAGACGACGTTCGCGGAGGAGACCGAAAGTGATCTCTTCGGCGAGCAGGCCGTGCTCTGCGGTGGCGTCACCGCCCTCATGCAGGCCGGCTTCGAGATACTCGTGGAGGCCGGCTACCAGCCGGAGATCGCATACTACGAGTGCATCAACGAGCTGAAGCTGATCGTCGACCTGATCTACGAGGGCGGCTTCAGCTACATGCGCTACTCGATCTCGGACGTGGCCGAGTATGGCGACATCACCCGGGGTCCGGTCGTGGTCGACGACCACGTGCGCGCCACGATGCGGAAGCTGCTCGAGGACATTCAGTCGGGGGCCTTCGCCCGCGAGCTGATCGCGGAGGAGGAGGCCGGACGCCCGCGCTTCCAGGAGCTCCGAAAACAAGCCGCGGCCCACCAGGTCGAAGAGGTCGGACGCGAGCTCCGGAGTCTGATGCAGCGGGAAGGAACCCCGGCGCGTGACCTCGGTTGACGTTCCCGTAGCGCTTCTCGGCTACGGCACCGTCGGCGCCGCCGTCAGCCGCCTTCTCGAGGACAACGCCGACGACATCGAGCGGGCCACCGGACACCGGCTTCGCGTCGTGCGCGCGCTGGTGCGCGACCCCGAGAAGGAGCGGGACTTCGCAGCGGCGCCCGGCGTCCTGACGACGCGGTTCGAGGACGTGCTCGAGGACGACTCGATCGCCGTCGTCGCCGAGGTGATGGGCGGCCTCGAGCCGACGGGGGAGTACGTCCTCTCGTTGCTCCGCTCCGGAAAACCGGTCGTCTCGGCCAACAAGCAGCTGGTCGCGCGGCGCGGGGCGGAGCTCTTCCACACGGCGTCCGAGGCAGGGGTGCAGCTTCGCTTCGAGGCGTCCGTCTGCGCAGCGATCCCGGTGATCAAGGTGCTCCGGGAGTCCCTGGTCGTCTCGAACGTCCACCGCGTCCTCGGAATTGTGAACGGGACGACGAACTTCATCCTCACTGAGATGGAGTCCGGCGCCGGCTACGACGAGGCGCTGGCCGAGGCCCAGCGGCTCGGGTACGCGGAGTCCGATCCGACCGAGGACGTCTCCGGCGCGGACGCCGCGGCGAAGATGGCGATCCTGGCCACGGTCGCGTTCGGTACCCGGGTCGGGCTCGCCGACGTCGCCTACGAGGGCATCGAGGGGATCAGGCCCGAGCACGTGACGGCCGCGCACGAACTCGAGACCGTCGTCCGGCTCATCGGGGCCGCCACGCTCGTCGACGGCGCCATCGACGTGCGCGTCCACCCGGCGCTGATCGACCGCCACCACCCGCTCGCCGCGGTCGAGGGGGCGTTCAACGCGGTCATGCTGCAGGGCGACGCCATCCGGGAGATCACGCTCGAGGGCCCCGGCGCGGGTGGCATCGAGACGGCGTCAGCGGTCGTGGCGGACATGGTCAGCGTCATCGGCACGACCGGAACGGGCTTCCTCCAGAACGACGCGTGCTGGCGCGAGCTCGATCTATTGCCCGCCGGAGAGCTCCGCTCCGCGTTCTACGTCAGGGTGGAGGTCGCGGACCGAGCCGGCGTACTGGCTCACGTCGCCGAGCGCCTCGCGGCCCACGGAGTTTCGATCGCCCGGCTCACGCAGCACCTCGTGGACGATGGCGCCGCACTGGACATCGTTACCCACGAGGCCCCGGGCGGAAGAGTGTCTGCGGCGCTCGCCGACGTGGCGGCACTCGAAGAGGTGCACGGCCAGCCGGAGGCGATGCGCCTCATCTCCGACCGCGGCGTCTAGTGTGAGAGCCGCGTTGACGGTTCCCCTCTCCGATCGATATCGCGACCGCCTGCCGCTCTCCGACTCGACTCCGCTCGTTTCGCTCGGCGAGGGCTCGACGCCGCTCCTGCCGGCGCCCCGGCTTTCGGAACGGCTTGGGCTCGACATCCGCCTCAAGTGGGAGGGAGCAAACCCGACCGGTTCTTTCAAGGATCGCGGCATGACAATCGCGATCGCGAAGGCCCTGGAGGAGGGCGCGGAAGCGGTCGTCTGCGCCTCGACCGGAAACACAGCCGCGTCCGCCGCCGCCTACGCGGCCCGGGCGGGAATCCCCGCGGTCGTCCTCCAGCCCGCGGGAGCCGTCGCTTCCGGAAAGCTGGCGCAGGCACGAGCGTTGGGTGCCAGGTTGCTCGAGGTGCAGGGCTCCTTCGACGACGCGCTCGCTTCGGCCCGTGAGCTCGCAGGGCAGGGCACGCACGTGCTC
>DASQGA010000129.1:0-2239 GCA_035632855.1 Gaiellaceae bacterium
CATTTCTTGCAGCTATAATGCGCGCTTCCGCGATGGTGCAGGAACAAACCGCTACCGAGGCAGACCCCAGGCTTGAAGAGGAAGGCGTCTGGACGCGCGGTCCAGACGGGGACCTGATCCCCGATTACGACGCCACCTTCCCGACGATCAACGAGGGTGAAGTGGTGAGCGGCACGGTCGTCCGTGTGGACAAGGACGAGGTGCTGGTCGACATCGGCTACAAGTCCGAGGGAGTCATCCCCGTCTCGGAGCTCTCGATCCGCCGTTCCGTTGACCCGGCCAGCGAGGTGCAGCTCGGAGACGAGATCGACGCGCTCGTGCTCACCAAGGAGGACACCGAAGGCCGGCTGATCCTCTCCAAGAAGCGCGCGCGCTTCGAGATGGCCTGGAAGAAGATCGAGCGCGCTGCCGAAAGCGGCGAGCCCGTCGAGGGAACCGTCATCGAGGTGGTCAAGGGTGGTCTCATCCTCGACCTCGGCGTCCGCGGGTTCCTGCCCGCGTCGCTCGTCGACATCCGTCGAGTTCAGGACCTGGACGACTTTCTCGGCAAGACGCTTCGCTCCAAGGTGATCGAGCTGAACCGGAGCCGAAACAACGTCGTTCTCTCTCGCCGTGCCGTCATCGAGGAGGAGCGCAAGGAGATGCGCCAGGCGATTCTCGACCGCCTCTCGCCGGGCGACGTCGTCACCGGCACGATCTCGAACATCGTCGACTTCGGCGCCTTCGTCGACTTGGACGGCATCGACGGGCTCATCCATATCTCCGAGCTCTCCTGGAGCCACGTCAACCACCCGTCAGAGCTCCTCGACATCGGCCAGGAGGTCAGCGTCAAGGTGCTCGACATCGACCGCGATCGCCAGCGGATCTCGCTCGGCCTCAAGCAGACCCAGACGGACCCCTGGCAGCAGGTCGTCGACACCCATGACCAGGGCGACGTCATCGAGGGGAAGGTGACCAAGGTCGTCACGTTCGGCGCTTTCGTCGAGATCCTCCCGGGCGTCGAGGGCCTCGTGCACATCTCCGAGCTGGCGCAGCATCACGTCGAGAATCCGCGCGAGATCGTCTCGCAGGGAGACGTCGTCAAGGCGAAGATCATCGAGATGGACGCCGAGCGCCGGCGCCTCTCGCTCTCGCTGAAACGGGTTGAGGAGGGCGACGACGGCCCGACGACTGCCTCGGCTGAGTCCCTCGGGCTCTCGGAGGAGGTCTTCGCGGAAGACCTGGCGAATGTCGAGGAAGCCGCCGCACTGGAAGAAGCGACAGAGCTGGCTGGGCCTGAAGACTCTGCGCTGACCGAGGAGCCGGCGTTCGAGGCTCCGCCGCCCGAGGACTCCGCTCTGGCCGAGGCTGCCGACGAGGCAGTCGCGCTCGAGGACCAGGACGCGGGCGATGAGCCCGAGCCGTCCGTCCAGCCCGAGGACGACGAGCAAGTCTAGGTCCTCCTCGCGCCCCGTCTCCGTGGCCATCACGGGAGGGATCGGGGCCGGGAAGAGCGAGCTGCTGCACGCCTTCGAGCGCCAGGGGGCCGCGGTCGTCTCGAGCGACGACATCGTTCACACCCTCCTGCGCCAGGATCCGGACGTGAAGCGGGCCGTGGTCAAACGCTTCGGAGAGGAGGTGCTCGGGGCGGACGGGGAGATCGACCGCGGCGCCGTCGCCCGGATCGTCTTCTCGAGCCGGCGGCAGCTGAAGTGGCTCGAAGAGCTCCTGCACCCCCTCGTCGTGGCCACGTACCTACGCTGGCGAGAACAGCTCGCTGAGCTGGAGGAGCCGCCAGAGGTGTGCATCACCGAGGTTCCCCTCCTCTACGAGGTTGGCGGCGAGACCCGCTTCGACAAGGTCGTAGCCGTGACCGCGTCCCCGGACGTGCGGGCCGCTCGCAAGGTTCTGGTCACCGACGGGCGCGGGAGCCGGCTGATCCCGGACGATGAGAAGCTGCGGCGAGCCGACTTCGCGTACGTGAACAACGGCTCTCTGACGGATCTGGAGGCCTTTGCATCCGACGTGATGGCGAGGCTTACGGGATGACTCGGGTTCTCGCGGTCATCGTCGCCCTCGGGGTGCTCGTCGGCGGGTTCTTCTTCGTCGAGGAGACGAAGCCGGCCTGGTACGCGCGGATGCGCTACCCGCTCGAGTACCAGCACATCGTCGTCGGGCACGCGAAGAACTACGATCTGGACCCGGCGCTCGTCGCGGCCGTCATCTACCGGGAGAGCAAGTTCGACGCGAAGGCGCTGTC
>DASQGA010000130.1:0-2525 GCA_035632855.1 Gaiellaceae bacterium
CCGGGCCCGCTCTCAGCAGTGCTGTTCCGGGCTTGCCTGCGAACGTTGCAGCCGGCTCTCTGCTCACGCGGGACCAGAGGAGCTCAGCGGGCCCGAGGCGGTCGGTCAGCTCCTTCGCCATGAGCTCAACGAGTCCCCGCCCGCGGATCGGCACGAGTTCCGGCACGCCGCTCGCAACGACGGTCAGGTACTGGCCGCGCTCGGGCTCGTTCCCGGTCAGCCGCCCCCGGTCGAAGACCCAGTGCGCCGGGCTCCCGACGAGGGCGGCGAGCCGGGGGCCGAGCAGGCGGCGGTCGAAGAGGAGGTGGACGCTCACGATCGGCGAGTCCTCGAGTCCTGGCGCCGGCTCGATGAGAAGTGCCGCGGATTCCTCGGGAGGAAGCGCGACCACGAAGACGTCGCCCTCGACACGCTCACCGTCGGAGAGCACCGCAGCGCCCGGCTCGAGGCCCGTTACCCGGGCGCGAGTGCGCACCTTCGCCCCCGCCTCTGCCAGTGCCCGCCCGGCCGCGTCTCCGTGGATGGCTCCGAGCGGCTCGACCGGAAGCACAAGATCACTGGCGCCGCGCCCGCCGAAGAGCGCCGTCTGCACGGTGAAGAGAGCGAGCGCGGCGCTCGCCTCCTCGCTCTCGAGGTTCAGCGCGGGCCTGATGAAGACATCCCAGAAGCGGTCGATGGCCGTCTGAGACTGGCCAAGGCGGCGCAGGAGGGGTCCGAAGGCCTCAGTATCGTGAGCGCCCGGATCGAGCTTCGCGAGCCGCCGCGAGACTCGGGCCACGCCAACTCGGTCTCGGAGGCTCAGATGCCGGTACCGGAGCAGGCCCAAGAGGCCCGGGCGGATCGCTGATTGCGCGCCCCGCTCGTCGATGACGGTGAGCTCGAGCGGCTCCCTGCTGACGCCCGACGCTGAGCCCACGCGGTCGAGGAACGCGAGGTACGCGGAGCAGCACCCCAGCGAGATGTGCTGCCCGTTGTCCGGCGCCGGCGAGGGGTCTCCCTCCCGCTCCGGAAGCGTCTGGACTGCACCGCCGAGGGACGGCCGGGCCTCGAGCACGGTCACCGCATCTCCAGCGTCGACCAGGTCAAGTGCAGCAGTAAGCCCCGCAAGGCCGCCGCCGACCACCACGACTCTCACCGCGAGACGACCGCCCGCACCTTCTCGGCCGTGGAGAGCCTGGCCGGCACGTCGAACACTTCGAACCCGGACGCGCGCATCTGCTCGAGTAGCCCACGGTAGGTTCCCGCGAAGGAGCGAACGCCGAGAGCGCTGCGCAGGTCCAGGTGCTGCAAGAGTCGCAGCCCCTCTGCGAGAAGCTGCTCGGCCCGCACCGCTTGGTGCTCCATGAGCGCACGCCATTCCGGGCCCGTGCGTCCTGCTTCGATGTCGGCCTCCGTGACGCCGAAACGCTCGAGCTCGTCCTGCGGGAGGTAAACCCGCCCGAGCCGCCAGTCCTCGCCCACGTCTCGGATGATGTTGATCTGCTGGAGCGCGAGACCGAGGGTCTCGGCGTAGCCCATCGCCTGTTCGGGCTCGCTCGGCCCATAGACCGCCGCGCAGGCGATGCCGACCGCCCCGGCCACCCGGCGGCAGTACTCGCGGAGCTCGTCCCAGCTCTCATACCGCGTCCGGTCGACGTCCATGAGGCCGCCGTCGACCAGATCGAGGAGCGCCTGTCGGGGAATCTCGTAGCGAGCTACTGCGTCGGCGAGCGCGACCAGGACGAGGTCGCCGTCCCGGCTCTCCGGAAGCTCCTCGACGGCCGCACGGCAGGACTCGAGCCGGCTGCGTCTTTCCTCCGCAGCGAGGCTCCCGGCGTCAGCAATGTCGTCGACTCGCCTCGCAAAGGCGTAGAGGGCGGCGACCGCACGGCGCTTCGACCGCGGCAAGACCCGGATCCCCCGCGCGAAGCTCCGAGCCTCCCGCCGCGTGATCCGGAGTGCTTGCGAATATCCGCTCGCCGTCTCCGACGGGCTCACCAGCTCCTCGAGCGCCAGGCGTCCGAGCGCGAAGGCCGAGGGAGACGGCCGACGTGTGAAGACGTCGTATTCGGCCCGCTCGAGCGCCTCTAGCGCGGCGAGCCCACCGCGTGCAAAGAGCGCCACGGAGCGGCCGGGCCGCCCGCCCAGCGCACGCGCGAGCGGAAAGCCCCGCTCGAGAAGCAAACGGGCTCGCTCCGACTCGAACTGCGCCAGCGACCGGAAGCGCTCCGAGCCCGGGCCGGCGAGCTCGTCCTCGGTGACCGAGAAGCGCCTGAGATCCTCCTGCGGCAGGTAGACACGGCCGAGCTCCAGGTCTCGCGGCGGGTCCTGGATGAAGTTCACGAGCTGGAGGCCGGTGCAGACCGCGTCGCTCATCTCCACGAGCGCGGGCTCCTCCAGATGCCCGTAGACGCCGAGCACGAGCCGCCCCACCGGATCGGCCGAGTAGGTGCAGTACTCGCGAACCTCGTCCCACGTCTCGTAGCGAGCCTTGCGCTGGTCGATGCGGTTGGCCTCGATCAGTCGCCGAAACGGCTCGAGCGGCA
>DASQGA010000131.1:0-7906 GCA_035632855.1 Gaiellaceae bacterium
CTGCTCCAGGCCGGCGTGGCGAGGGTCTGCGCCGTGGACGTCGGGTATGGGCAGCTGCATCCGAGGCTTCGCGGGGATCCCCGGGTCACCGTGCTCGAGCGAACGAACGTGCGAGCGCTCCGGGAGGACCAGCTCCCGTTCACGGCCACCTTCCTCACCTGCGACGTGTCGTTCATCGGGCTCGACAAAGCACTCCCTCCTGCGCTCGCGTGCGCCGCACCCGGATGGCGCGCGCTCGTCCTCGTGAAGCCGCAGTTCGAAGCTGGGCCCGGAGAGGTGGGCAAGGGCGGAGTGGTTCGTGACCCGGAGTTGCGCCAGCGGATCGTGGACGGAGTCGCTCGTCGGGTGCCCGACTGGGGCGGGCGAGTCGTCGGCGTCATCGACTCCGGTCTGCCGGGGCCCAAGGGAAACCGAGAGTTCTTCCTCTATGTCGTCGACGCGAACTGAAGCCGTGAGCTCGAGACCTCGGGCCATCGCCCGCGCGGCGCTCGTGACGAATCGGCGCCTCGAGACCGAATCGACCGCAGCATCGATAGTGGAGCGGCTCGCGGCCGCAGGAGGCGTCGAGCTGGTCGAGCCGGACGCTGAAGCGGACCTCGTCATCTCGCTCGGGGGCGACGGGACGATGCTCCACGCCCTGCACGCCAAGCTCGGAAGCGGCACCGCGGTTTTCGGCTTCAACTTCGGGCGCGTCGGGTTCCTGACGAGCGCGCCCGGCGACGAGCTCGAGGCCGTGCTCCCCCGGGTCTTCGCCGGGGACTTCGACGTCGTGGCCCTCTGTACGCTCGAGGCCCGGCTTTCCGGCGACACCCAGACGGCGGTCAACGACATCGTCGCGACCAGCGCGCGGCCGGGCCGCATGATCGAGCTCGGCTGGGAGATCGGGGGCGAGACGCTCGCCGACCAGCCCTGCGACGGAATCATCTGCTCGACGCCTTCGGGCTCGACCGCCTACAACCTCTCGAACGGCGGTCCGGTGATGATGTGGGGGCTCGACGCCATGGCGATCACGTTCGTGGCGCCTCACTCCCTCCACGCTCGCCCGATCGTCGTCCCGCCTGGGCAGAGCCTCCGGATCTCCAACCTGACCACGGGCGGCTCGGTCTCCGTACTTGCTGACGGCCGGGGTTATGCCGAGCTGGCGACCGGTGAGACGCTCGAAGTCGCCCTGGGCCCCGAGAAGTGCCTGCTCGCCCACTTGCCGGAAGTCAGCTTCTTCACCCGGTACCACGACGTGTTTCCGTAGCGTGCTTCGTTCACTCCGCATCGAGAACTTCGTCCTCATCCGCGAGGCGGATCTCGCGTTCGGGCCGGGGCTGAACGCGGTCACCGGCGAGACCGGCGCCGGGAAGACGATCCTGGCGCAGGCTCTCGGACTCCTGCTCGGTGCGCGCGGAGACGCCGGCTACGTCGGTCCCGGTGCGCCCGAGGCCTACGTCGAGGCGGAGCTCGATCTCCCGGAGGGCATCCTCGAGGACGACGAGCTCGTCACGCTCCGGGAGCTCCGACCCGAGGGAGAGGAAGGTCTGGTCGCCGCCCGCCGGGTCTTCGCCGACGGTCGCACTCGTGCGTATGCCTGGGGCCGCACGGTGCCACGCGAGGAGCTCGCACTGGCCGTCGACCGCCTCCTGGCCATGTCCGGCCAGTTCGAACAGCGGCGCCTGTCGAGGCCTGCCTTCCAGCTCGACCTCCTCGACGCGTTCGTCGGGGACGCCCAGCTTCGCCTGCGGGCCGAGCTCGCGCGCGCCTGGCGTGTGCTCGTAGCTACCCGTCGGGCCCGGGACGACCTTGCGCTGGCAGAGGAGGGGCGCGCAGCTCGCCTCGAAGAGTTACGGCAGCTCGTCGAGCGCACGGAAGGCTTCGACGCCGGCAGCGAGGCGAGGCTCCAGGCCGAGCGGCTGCGCCTCCGCCACTCGGTCGACCTCGCTGCCGCCGCTTCGACGGCAGCGGAGGCGCTGGCGCCGGACCAGGGGGAGGGGGCTGCCGAGCTTGCGGCGCGCGCCGGGCACGCGCTCGCCGGCGTCGCCGGTGTGGCGCCCGAGCTCTCGGAGCTCGGAGCCGAGATCGCAGAAGCCGAGGTGCGCCTCCGCGAGGCGGCGTCGAGCGCGCGCTCCTACCTGGCCGGGCTCGACGCCGAGCCCGGTGGCCTCGAGAGCGTCGAGGAGGACCTCGACCGGGTCGCCGAAGCGAAGCGGCGCTTCCAGGCGAACGATCTCGGGGACCTCCTCGCGCGAGCCGAGGCGGCGCGGGCGGAGCTTGGAGCTCTGGAGGAGGGCGTGGATCCGCTTCAGGCGGCGGAGCAAGCGCTCCTGGAGGCGACTGAGCGAGTTCAGAGCCTCGCCGGCAGTCTCTCGGAGGCACGTCACGAGGGGTCGGAGCCTTTCTCCAAGGCCGTTGCCGAAGCGCTCGAAGGACTGGCGATGGGCGACGGCGACTTCCGGGTCGAGCTCGCGCCCCGTGACCCCGGGCCGAGCGGCGCCAACGGCGTCTCGTTCCAGATCCGCCCGAACCAGGGCCTGCCGTTCGCCCCGGTCGCGGAGACCGCTTCCGGCGGTGAGCTCTCGCGCGTGGCGCTTGCGCTCCGCACCGTGGCGCATGCGGGAGCGGGTGAACCGACCATCGTCTTCGACGAGATCGACGCGGGTGTCGGCGGCCACACTGCCCACGCCGTCGCGGAGGCGCTCGGGCGGATCGCCGAGCGGGCCCAGGTGCTGACGATCACGCACTTGCCGCAGATCGCGAGTGCCGCGGACACGCACTTTCGCGTCGAGAAGATCCCGGGCGACCCCACCCACACGCGCATCGAGGCGCTTTCCGACTCTGACAGGAAGGAGGAACTCGAGCGGATGCTCGGCGGCGCGGAGTTCCTCTCGACACTCAAGTAGATGGTTGACCGGCAATTACCACACCCACGGATGGCGGCCCAGACGCGGCGCCAGGCCGCACCCTCGCCCTTGTCAAGGCTTCTAGCCTTGCCTGCGGACGATGGCACACCCTGCCTTGGTCTGACCCGTCCCCGCAGGCCTGCCAATTACCGATCAACCATCCAATGAGATTCACCGAGTTCACCGGTACCGCACGTCTCGATCGGCGGACGAAGCGGCTGGTCAAGCGGCTCGGCCCGGACGACATCGCGATCATCGACCACACCGACATCGATCGGGTCTCCGCGGAGGAACTCGCCGAGAGCGGCGTCCGCATCGTCTTCAACGTTGCGGATTCCGCCTCGGGCAGGTACCCGAATCCTGGCCCGCTCGCCCTCGTCCGAGCCGGGGTCGTCCTGATCGACGCTCCCGGGGCCGAGCTCTTCGACGAGGTGGACGACGGCGAGGCTCTCGTCGTCCGAGGCGCCTCCCTCTACCGGAACGGCACGAGACTCGCATCCGGGCGGGAACTCACGGTGGGGGAACTGGAGGACGCCCTAGTCGTTCAGGAGGGGCGCGTGGCCGAGGCGCTCGAGGGCTTCGCCGAGAACACGATGCGCTTCCTCCGGGATGAGGGAAAGCTGCTGGCGCAGGGCATCGAGCTGCCGCAGCTTCGAACCCGCTTCCGGGACCGGCACGCGCTCGTGGTCGCGCGCGGGCCCGACGCCACTCGCGACCTCCGGATCGTGCGCCCGTACATCCGGAACTTCAAGCCCGTGCTCGTGGGAGTGGACGGGGGCGCGGACAAGCTGATCGAAGCCGGCTACAGGCCCGACGTGATCGTCGGTGACATGGATTCGGTGTCCGACGAGGCGCTGCGCACCGGGGCCGAACTGGTCGTCCACGCTTACGCAGACGGGCGTGCGCCCGGGCTCGCGCGACTCGAGCGACTTGAGCTCTCCTCCGTGGTCGTGCCCGTGCCCGGGATCAGCGAGGACGTCGCGATGCTGCTCGCCTACGAAAAGGGGGCCGAGCTGATCGTCGCCGTCGGGACCCACTTCAACCTCGTGGAGTTCCTGGAGCGGAACCGCCGCGGCATGTCGTCGACCTTCGTAACGCGGCTCCGGGTCGGCGGGAAGCTCGTCGACGCCCGCGGAGTCTCGCAGCTCTTCCGAAGTCGCGTCGGGCTCGGGCCTCTGGTGGCGTTCGGCCTCGCCGGGCTCACAGCCGTGGTCACCGCCGTCGCGGCGTCGCCGGAGCTCCGCCACTTCATCTCGCTCCTCGGCAGCCGCGTCCGCTCGCTGCTCGGCATCGATTGACCGCGAAGGCGGAGCGCGAGCTCCTCGCTCCCCGCCACGACGTCTGGGCGCTCGTGGCGGAGCCGTTCCACCTCCCGGACTGGTGGCCGGCGTACACCGGAGTCGAACCGGATCGGCGCGGGCTTGCCGAGGGAGCCCGCTGGGAGGTCGTGCGGGGCCGCGCTCCAGGGCTCCTGCGGCGCCCAGGTGGGCGGGGCACGATCGTGCTGGAGCGAGTGGTGCCCGGCCTCGAGCTCCGCTGGCACGACGTCGCCCAGGGGCTGACGGCTGGGATCGAGCTCGCGAATGCCGGCGAGGGCCGCACGAGGGCAACGGTGTACGTCGAAGGGCCCGCCTGGCGCATCTGGCTCGAAGGCGCACAGGCGGCCCCCCGCAAGGCGCTCTCCCGGCTCCACGACCTCTGCCAGACTGCTGCGAGTCTCTAGATGTTCGATCTCCGCTATCACGTCGCCTCGCTTGCGGCGATCTTCCTCGCGCTCGCCGTCGGGATCATCCTGGGAGTCGCGCTGTCAGGAAAGATCCGCGGCGCGGAGGACTTCCTGAGCGCAGGGAAAATCGCCCAGCTCGAGGCTCAGCTGGACGCAGAGCGCAGTCGGGGGTCGAGCGAGGGCGACAGGCTCCAGGCCTGGGAGGATCTGATCGACGACGCCTACCCGGCGCTCATGGAGAACCGGCTGGTCGACCGCGGGTACGCGATCGTGTTCCTCGGCCCGGTCGACGGCGAGCTTCGCTCCGCGATCGAAAAGGCGCTCACGGACGCGGGCGGGACGCCTGTGAGGCTCTTCGCCTTCGAGCTGCCCGTCGACCCGGTCTCCCTGAACGATTTCCTCGAGTCCAACGAGACCCTGTCGACCTACGCTGGCGACGAGTCGGCGCTCGGGCGCGCTCTCGGCGAAGAGCTCATGGAGGAAGGGGGCACCCCGGTGCTCGACGAGGTCTCGAGCGAGCTGGTCGAGGAGCGGTCCGGAGCGACGATCCCGGCCGTGGACGGCGCGATCGTGGTCCGTTCCTGGGTCCCCGGCTCGGAGGACGCTTCGCCAGCCTCCGAACGCGCAAGCGAGACGTTCGTGGAGGGGATCCTCCAGGGCCTGCAGTCAGCCTCGCTGCCGGTCGTAGGCGTGGAGACCTCCGACGTCGAGGCGCGGAGTTCTGCCGTTCCGGTCTTCAACGACGCCGGGCTCTCGAGCGTCGACGACCTTGACCTCCCCGGGGGCCGGCTCGCGCTCGCGCTCCTCCTGGGCGGAGGCGAACCCGGGCACTACGGCGTCAAGGACACGGCGAGCGATGGAGTCGTGCCTCCGGTCGACGCAGTCCCCGTACAGACGATTGGCGGCTAGCGCCGTCTCGAGCGTCCTCGTCGCGGCGAGGAACGAGGAGGAGCGGATCGGCGCCACGGTCGCGCAGCTTCGGCAGGACTTTCCTGCCGCCGAAGTGATCGTGGTGGTCGGAGGCACGACGGACGAGACGGCCGAGCGGGCGGAGGAGGCGGGAGCAGTCGTGATCCGCCTGAACCAGCCGGGAAAAGGGGAGGCGCTCACGGCCGGTGAGCGTGCCGCAACACCCGGCCCGCTGCTCCTCTGTGACGCGGACCTGCGCGGATCGCTAGCGCCACTCACTGAGAGCGACGCCGACCTCGCCGTGGCCGTCTTCGAGCACCGGGCCGGCGGGGGTTTCGGGGTCGCCAAGCGCGTCGCGGGCACCCTCATCCGCCTCCGGACCGGCTTTCACCCGCGGGAGCCGCTCTCCGGCCAGCGCTACCTATCGGAGCAGGCCAGGATTGCATGCTTCCCGGTCGCCGGCGGGTTCGGCTGCGAGACGCGGATGACGATCGACGCGCTCCGGGCCGGTCTCCGTCTGGAGGAGATCGTGCTCGACCTCGGCCACCGGGCGACCACCCGGAACGCAGCGGGGTTCGCGCACCGTGGTCGCCAGCTCGTGGACGCGGTCCTGGCCGCCGGCCCTCTCGGCGTCAACCATCGCGGCGTCCGGCTCCCCCTCCTCGGGTGGGCCGTCGCCCTCCCGGGCCTCTTCGCTCCGAGGCGGACCGGGGTCCCGGTCGCACTCATCGCAGCGATCGGCCTCGCGGACGACCTCTGGAGCGGCCCCGAGCGTGGCTTTGCAGGGCACCTGCGCAGCAGGAGGACGACCGGCATCCTGAAGCTGGTCGGTATCCCCGCCGTCGCGGCCGTCGCGACCCGTTCTCTGCGGGGAGCCCTTGTCGTCAGCCTGTCGGCCAACGCACTCAATCAGCTCGACACGAAACCCGGCCGCGCGCTCAAGGCCTTTCTCGGCGTGAGCCTCTTCCGGGGCCTGCCGGAGGGGGGCTATGCGCTCATGGCCATCCTCCTCGTTCCCTACGATCTTCGGGAGAGGATGATGCTCGGAGACGCAGGATCGAACGCCCTCGGGGCCGTGCTAGGCTTGAGCCTCGTGGCCTCGCTTCGAGGACGGGCGCTTTGGCCGGCGATCGCAGTGTTCGCCGCGCTCAACGTCCTCGGCGAACGGCGATCTCTCGGGAAGCTGATCGAGTCGACGCCGTGGCTTGAGCGCCTCGACCGTCTGGGGAGACGGGGTTGAGCCGCTAGTGGCCCGCCGGCCTACGAAGTACGTCTTCGTCACGGGAGGGGTGGTCTCGTCGCTCGGGAAAGGCATCACCGCGGCGTCCCTGGGCCGGCTCCTGAAAGCTCGCGGCCTTCGTGTCCAGGTGCAGAAGTTCGACCCCTACATCAACGTCGACCCGGGGACGATGAGCCCCTTCCAGCACGGTGAGGTCTTCGTGACGGAGGACGGCGCCGAAACCGACCTCGACATCGGCCACTACGAGCGCTTCGTCGACGAGAACCTCTCGCGGAACGCCAACCACACCTCCGGGTCGGTCTGGTACGCGGTGATCCGGAAGGAGCGCAAGGGCGAGTACCTGGGCTCGACCGTCCAGGTGATCCCGCACATCACGAACGAGATCAAGGACCGGATCCGCCGGATCGGGGCCTCGAGTGATGCCGACGTGGTCATCTCGGAGATCGGCGGGACGGTCGGGGACATCGAGTCGCTGCCGTTCCTCGAGGCAATCCGCCAGTTCCGGCGCGAGGCGGGGGCGGAGAACGTCCTCTACCTGCACGTGACCTTCGTGCCCTTCATAGAGACAGCGGGCGAGCTGAAGACGAAACCGACCCAGCATTCCGTGAACGAGCTGCGCCGCATCGGTATCCACCCGGACATAGTGGTCTGCCGTTCTGCAGAGATCCTCTCGCACGAGATCCGCGAGAAGATCGCGCTCTTCGCCGACGTCGACTCGAAGGCCGTGATCATGAACGAGGATGTGAGCGACGTGTATCTCGTGCCCCAGCGGCTGCGCGAGGAAGGGCTCGACGCGCTCGTCTGCGACAAGCTGCGCCTGCCGGACGGGGAAGCCGAGCTGGGGGAGTGGGACGAGCTCGTGACCCGGATCGGGCAACGGCGCGGCGAGATCGAGATCGCGCTCGTCGGGAAGTACGTGAAGCTCCAGGACGCGTACCTCTCGGTGCACGAGGCGCTGAAACACGCGGGGATTCACCACGGCACGAACGTGCGAGTCCGGTGGGTCGATGCCGAGGGCATGAGCGTGGAGGAAGCTGCGGCCGAGCTCGAGCGCTCCCACGGCGTTCTCGTCCCCGGCGGCTTTGGCTCCCGTGGCTGGGAGGGGAAGATTCTCGCGTGCCGGGTGGCCCGGGAGCGGGAGATCCC
>DASQGA010000132.1:0-6866 GCA_035632855.1 Gaiellaceae bacterium
CTCGTCGACGACGAGCACGGACAGGCTGGCCCGGCTCTTCACGCCGGGTCTCCCGGGTAGCCGCAGTTTTCGAAAAGCATTTCTCCTGTCCTGTGCCTAGCGGGCAACGCGCCGAGGACATGTCAGCCGAAGCCTCTCTACTCGCACTCTGATCATTCGTCCGGGGGATGCAATCCCTCGTTCCAGGGAGCCCCTGTGGATGACTTACCCCCAACCGTGTGGACAACTCGGGCCGCGGACATGCGGCCACACGGGCGGGATTCACGGTTTCTTTACTTCGCTGCCGACAGGCGCTATGTTCCCTTTTTTCCACAAGGGGGCCCAGTCCGGAGAGGCAGAAACGCGGTGATGCGGCACACCTCGGTGCTGCTCGATCGATTCCCCCTCTGGCTCGATGCGGTTGAGGCCGCGGTCACGGGTGTGGGCATTAAGGTCATCGGGCGGGCCCAGGAGGCCGATGAGGCGCTCGCGCTGATCCAGACACGTCAGCCCGACCTCCACGTCGTCGGCACCCACGTCTTCGGTGTCCAAGCCGACGTGCTCACGTACCTCGAGAAGGCTCGCGAAAGGGCGTCGAACGTGAGCATCATCGTCCTCTCGAGCGACGCGGAGCCGGTGCACATCGCCGGAGCGCTCCAGGCGGGGGCATATGTGTACGTTCTCGACACCGCCGAGCCGGACGACCTCGCGGCAGCTATCCGCCAGGGGTTCGAGCACACCATGTACCTCCCCGAGCTGGACCTGGCGCCATCGCTCGCCGCGTCCGGCGGAGCGACCTCACCGTTGACGCCCCGCGAGACCGGGATCCTGAGGCTTGTCGCGCAGGGACGCTCGAACGCTCAGGTCGCTGGGATGCTGCGGGTGACCGAGCAGACCGTCAAGTTCCACCTTTCGAACATCTATAGGAAGCTCGAGATCTCGAATCGGACCGAGGCGAGTCGATGGGCGCATACCCACAGGCTCCTATCGTCGAGGGCGGGCACGAGCGCCATGGCCTGAGGACGCGGGTAACCGCGCTCAGCGGGGCAGGAGCGGCACGACGTTCGCGTCCCGCCTCGTTCCCACCTGCTCCGCTGAGCCGCCGCACTCGAGCGAGATCTGGAGGGCTTCGAGCACGCCCACCACCGTCCAGGCCTCCCGCATCGCCGCGGGGCTGTAGGAGCGGCGCGAACGGACCGCCTTCAGGAAGCTCTCGCAGGCAAGACGGAGCGGATCGCCCGCTGGGATCTTCGGCGCGAGGATGTCGCCGCCCTTCAGGTAGATCCTCAACCCAAGCTCGTGGTTGTTGTCGTCGATGACAACGGTCTGCTCGGCTCCGATCGCCGTGAGGCGAAACGTCCGCTCGAGCCCCAGCCATGAGAGGTGGATGTGGCTGGCGATCCCATTAGCGAACTTCAACGAGCAGTTTGCGACGTCGAAGATTCCGGGCTCTGCGTAGGACTCGCCCGCGGCTCGCACCTCGACCGGCTCGTCGCCGAGCAGGTACGCGATGAGCGAGACCTGTTCGACCCCGAGACCCCAGAGGACGTTCCGCTCGCTCCCGAGGCCGTCGGAGTGGTGGCAGACGACGTCGAGGTAGTAGAGCTCACCGAGGTCGCCGAGCTCGAGCAGCTCGCGAAGCCTGCGGATCGCCGGCGTGAACGGAAACCGGTGGGCGACGGCCACGCGTCGGTGGCGCGAGCCGGCGCGGCGAACGAGTTCGTCGGCCTCCGCCGCGGACAGCGCGAGCGGGGGCTGAACGAGCAGGTGCTTGTCCGCGTCCAGAGCCGCGCGCGCGAGCTCGTACCGGGACGCGGACGGCGTGCCGATAACGACGGCGTCCAGCGTCTCGTCGCTCAGGAGCTCGTCCAGGCTCCGGGCGACGCGGGCGGCGGGGAAGATCGCGCTCAGCCGAAGCTGCGCCTTCGGACTGCGGTCGTAGACGTAGCGCAGCTCGGCCTGGGGAAGCTCCTCGAGCGTGCGCGCGGCCGTCAGCCCCCACGAGCCGAGGCCGACGACGCCGACCGTGACCGGCGCCCTCACGGGAGCCCGCCCGCCAAGCCGGAGCCGACCTCGCTCGCCCTCGCCGCCGGCGGGGCCATAGGTCTGGGCACCCGCGCGATCTTAGAGCGTCGCCCGCCGCAAGCCTACGGTACGATCGGCGAGGAGGCGCCCGTGTCCGGCCCTGGTCGTGCGACGGGGGCGGACGAGAGGCCGACTGCGCACGAAGGCTCGTCGAACCGGCGAGCGCTTCCGTCTTCGAGACGGAAGCACCGATGAAGTCGGGGCTCGCATCCCGCGTGGGCCTGGTCGATCGGGGAGGTCGCGCTCGGCCGAAGAATCCTGGTCTTCCGACTCGTAGGCTCGGCGATCGCGACGTTCTAGGATCCGCCGGTGCTCAGCTGGCGGCGTCGAGGAACCAGCATCCCCCGACTTCGCGGTTCGGCTCGGAGGCGGGACACGGAACCCGCTGATCCGCTCCTCGAGGAGCGGAAAGGCCTCGAACTCATGGAGTCGCTGATGAAGCTGCAGGCGCTCAACGGATCCCAACGTTCGACGCGATCGGCCGTCGAGGGCGACGGCCGCCGAGACGCAGCAGCGGTGGGAGACGGCGGCAGGAGGGACAACGGCTCTACGACGTACCTCATCACGATCGTCGTCCCGACCAAGAACGAGGCGGGGAACATCGAGCCTCTTGTCGAGCGCCTCCACCGAGCGCTTCCGTCCGACGCGGAGATCATCTTCGTCGACGACAGCACCGACGAGACGCCGGCCGCGATCGAGCGTGCCCGCCGCCGCTACGGAGCGGACGTGCGCCTGATCCATCGGAAGCCCGATGAGCGCGTCGGCGGGCTGGGCGGCGCGGTCGTCGCCGGGCTCCGGGCCGCTCGTGCCCCCTGGGTCTGCGTCATGGATGCGGACCTCCAGCATCCGCCCGTGCGCGTCCTCAACCTGCTCGAGCGAGCGCTGCACGGAGACGTCGATCTCGTCGTCGCGAGCCGTTACAGGGCCGGCGGCAGCACGGGCAGCTTCGGCCGCGCGCGCGGCGCCGTTTCGCGGCTCTCGAACCTCTCCGCGCGCGCGCTCTTCCCCGTCCGCCTCCGCCGCGTGACGGATCCGATGAGCGGATTCTTCATCGTCCGAAAGCATGCCCTCGATCTGGACGGCCTCAGCCCCCGCGGATTCAAGATCCTGCTCGAGATTCTGGCGCGGACGCGGGGGTTGCGGGTAGCCGAGATCCCCTTCAAGTTCGGCGAGCGCTTCGCCGGCGAGAGCAAGGCGGCTCTGCGCGAGGGCCTCGTCTACCTGTCCCAACTCGTGCGGCTCCGGCTCGGCGAGATGCCGTTTCTCTTCACCCGCTTCGGCCTGGTCGGCGCTTCGGGAATCGTCGTCAACATGCTCGTGTTCGCCGCGCTCTACGCGGCCGGGCTGCACTACCTCGCCGCTGCCGTCCTGGCGACCCAGGGCTCGACGCTCTGGCTCTACGTCCTCACCGACCGCTGGGTCTTCTCGGAACGGGCCAAGAGCCGTTCGGCGGGATCGCGGATGGCCATGTACTTCGCGATGAACAACGCTGGCTTTGCGCTCCGGGGCCCGCTGCTCGTTCTCCTGATCGGGGGGCTCGGTCTCGATCCCCTGCTCGGCAACCTCGCCTCGCTGGTTGCGCTCACACTCGTCCGCTTCGCCGTCGCCGATTCCTGGATCTGGAAGGATGTCGGCGGGGGGCAGTGCCGCGCGGCAACGCATGCGTACGACGTCCATGGACTCGTCACCGTCGAGTCCGACGTCCCGCTCCCCGAGCTCGAGCGCTTCCGCGTCTCGGCTCTCCGCAGGCGTCCGAACATCCGCGTCCGCATCGGGGCGTTGAGCCGGGCGCAGAGCGAGCTCGTGAGCGGGCTCGCGTTCGCCGCGCGGCACATTCGCTACGACGAGGGACTCGGGCGCTTCGGGTTCGCAGTCGACATCTCGATCGGAAGGCGCACGGAGATTGTCGCCTCACCGCTCCTCCGGGCCTCCCCCCACGTCCTTTACACGAACGTCGTCGAGCCGGTATTGCGCTGGACGTTCGTCCGCAAGGGCTACGCCCTCGTCCACGCGGCGTGCATCTCGTTCGGTGGCGAGGCGGTGCTCGTAACCGCACAGACGGACACGGGCAAGACCACGACGATCCTCAAGGTGCTCGATGCCTACCGGTGCGCCTTCGTATCGGACGATCTGACACTGATCGCGCCTGACGGTCGAGTTCTTACGTACCCAAAGCCCCTCACCGTCAGCTGCCACACCGTCGGCGCCGTGCGGGCGCCGACGCTCTCCCGGCTCGAACGCCTCGGCCTCCCGCTCCAGAGCAGGATTCACTCCCGCTCAGGGCGGCGCTACGGGCTGCTCCTCACCCGGACGCGGCTGCCGGTCGCGACGATCAACGCCCTGGTTCAGCTTCTCGTTCCGCCCCCGAAGTACCACGTCGAGCAGCTCGTTCCCGGCGTCGAGTGCGCGACCACGGCCCGCCTCGCCCGCCTCATCGTGATCCAGCGCGGGCCCGACGCCACCGTCGCGCGCGACGGGCCGGAGGCCGTCGAAACGCTCCTCTCCAACTGCGAGGACGCGTACAGCTTCCCGCCGTACCCGACGATCGCCGGCTTCCTCCACGGTAGCGGGGCATCTGACCTTCACGACGTCGAGCGCTCCATCGTGACGAGCGCACTCGCCGGCGTTCCGACGACGCTGCTTTGCAGCGAGACGATGGACTGGTGGCGGCGGCTGCCCTCGGTCGTTGGCGCCGCCGCCGAGCGGCACGTCACTCGACCCCAGGAGGTCGTGGGCTCTGCCGTCGGCTTGCGTCTCGGCATCTAATGAGCGAGGCCAGCGTTGTGGCCCCGGACGCCGGGATCGCTCTCGATGCGCGTCAGGCCAAGCGGCTTGGCCTCCCCGGGCGGCTTGCGGCACGCCTGGCGACCGCCTGGCTCGCGCTGCCGGCCGTGCTCGCCGTCGGGGCCCTCCTCCGCTTCTGGGAGCTCAACCGGTTCGGGCTGAACAGCGACGAGGCGGTCTACGCCGGGCAGGCAGCCTCGATCGCCGGGCAGCCGGAGCTCTCAGAGTTCTTCCCGACGTTCCGAGCCCACCCGCTCCTCTTCCAGTCGATCCTCTCGGTCGGCTTCCACCTCGGAGGCTACGACCTCTTCGGCCGCATGATCTCAGCCGGAATCGGGCTCGCGACGGTCGTCCTGGCGTACAAGCTCGGCGCGCTCCTCTACGGGCGCCGGGCGGGGCTCTTCGCCGCGGCGTTCCTGGCGCTCATGCCGTACCACGTCCTGGTCACGCGCCAGGTGCTCCTGGACGGCCCGATGGTCTTCTTCGCGACCCTAGCCCTCTACCTCCTGGCCCGCTACGCCGTGACGACTCACCCCGCCTGGCTCTACGCGGCCGGCGGGGCGATGGGGCTCACGTTCCTCTCCAAGGAGACGGGCATCCTCCTCATCGGCTCGATCTACGCCTTCTTCGCCCTCTCGCCCGAGATCCGGATCCGGATCCGCCACGTCGCCGTCTCGCTCTTCGTCATGGCGGTGGTCATGGCGCCCTTCCCGCTCACCATGATGATCGCCGGCAAGTCCGAGACGGGGGGCGAGTACCTCGTGTGGCAGCTCTTCCGGCGGCCGAACCACAGCTTGACCTTCTATCCCTCCGTCGTGCCCGAGGCGATCGGGCTCCTCGTCGTCGCGGCGGCCGTCGCCGGTCTCTGGCTCCTCCGGCGCGAGGGCAGCTGGCGCGAGCGGCTGCTCCTCGCCTGGGTCGCCGTGCCGGCGATCTTCTTCGAGCTCTGGCCGGTGAAGGGCTTTCAGTACCTCCTGCCCGCCGCCCCGGCAGTCGCCGTCCTCGCGGCCCGCACGTTCGTCCGCTGGCCGGCCGAGGGGTCGCTCGGGCCCCCTTTGCTGCGGCTGCGAAGGGCCTGGCTGGCGCCCGCGGCCGCGGGGCTCGTGTTCCTCTCGCTCTTCCTCTCGAGCTGGCAGCGCATCCGGCCCTCCCCGGACGGGACGCTGCTCGCCGGATCCGGGGGGATGCCGGCGGGGCGCGAGGTGGGCCGCTGGATCGACGCGTACCTACCCGAGGGAGCCCGGTTCATGACGATCGGGCCGTCGATGACGAACATCGTGCGGTACTACGGACACCGCCAGGCCTTCGGCCTCTCCGTGAGCCCGAATCCGCTCAGTCGGAACCCGGCGTACGACCCGATCCAAAACCCGGACCTCGAGATCCGCACCAACGAGTTGCAGTACCTCGTGTGGGACTCGTTCTCGGCAGCCCGCTCGCCGTTCTTCTCGGCAAAGCTCCTTCGCTACGCGGACCGCTACAACGGCCGCGTCGTCCACACGGAGTCGATCACGGTGCGGACGGCCAAAGGGGAGAAGGCCGAGAAGCCGCTCATCGTCGTCTACCAGGTGCGGCCGCTCATCGCGGCTCCACCGCTGGGATGAGGATGACTAGATCCAGGCAGCTTGCCCTCGCAGTGCTGGCGGCGGCGCTCGTCGCGCCGGGCTCTGTGCTCGCCGGGCAGGGCGGGCCTCCCGCCCCGACGACGCCGATCGAGCACTTCATCGTGCTCATGCAGGAGAACCACTCGTTCGACAACTACTTCGGGACCTACCCCGGCGCCGACGGCATCCCCGAAGGCACGTGCATGCCCTGGGATCCCGGGAATGCGTCCAAGGGATGCGTCGAGTCCTTTCACGTCGGCGGGCGCGCGATCGTCGACCTCCACGACAGGCCGGAGACGCACGTGGCGCAGTACCGGAACGGTCGCATGGACGGCTTCGTCGCCGCGTTCGCCGAGCGGGGCCCCATCGCCGCCACCACGATGGGCTACTACGACGATCGCGACCTTCCGCTCTACT
>DASQGA010000133.1:0-4944 GCA_035632855.1 Gaiellaceae bacterium
GACGGAAGGCGACACGAAGCGCCGCGTCCGCGAGCTCATGGACCGAACCGGGCTGAACCCCGAGCACTACAACCGCTATTCGCACGAGTTCTCGGGTGGCCAGCGCCAGCGCATCGGGGTCGCGAGGGCGCTCGCGCTCTCGCCGAAGCTGATCGTCTGCGACGAGCCCGTGTCGGCGCTCGACGTCTCGATTCAGGCGCAGATCCTGAACCTCCTGGAGGGACTCCAGGAGGACTTCAACCTCACGTATCTCTTCATCTCGCACGATCTCGGGGTTGTCCGCCATGTCTCCGACCGGATCGCGGTCATGTACCTCGGGCACATCGTCGAGGTCTCGGACGCGGACTCGCTCTACGACAACCCGAAGCACCCGTACACGGCCGCGCTCCTGTCTGCGGTCCCCAAGGGCCTAAGCGCCGACGGCAGGCCCTCGGAACGCATCGTTCTCCAGGGCGACGTCCCCTCTCCGGTCGACCCACCGCCGGGCTGCCCGTTCCATCCTCGCTGCCCTAAGGCGAGGCAGGTCGCAGGGCGCGACGACGAGGTGCCCGAGAACTGCCGGTCCGAGCGGCCGCCGCTCGGAGAGGTCGAGCCTCGCCACCGGGCCGCCTGCTGGTATCCGCTAGAAGCGGGCGAAAAGCTCCAGCAGGCCGCCCACGCGTAGTCCTTCGCGGGCTCAAGCCGGCCCGCCAGGGCTAACCCTTCTGCTTGGCGCGCGTCGAAAGAGACAGGAATGGCCGTGAAGCCGATGGATCCACTCTGCGAGCGAACCCGCGCCTGGGCGTCGCTCGAGCTCGACGGAGAGCTCTCCGAGCTCGAGGGCCTGCTCTTCCACCAGCACGTTCGCGGCTGCGAGGATTGCGCCGCCGTCGTCGACGATCTGCGCCGGATCGCGGCGATCGTCCGCGCGACGCCGCTCGCCGAGCCGAGCCGCCGCGGCTTCGAGTTCCCGGCCCGCGTCGTGCGACCGCGCACACGGCCTCTGCCCGTCCGCGCTCTCGTCGTCGCCGCGGTGATCGCGCTCGCGGCGGGGCTCGGCCTGCTCGGAAACTCGCTCGGCGGATCGCCCCGCGTGCCGCAGCCCCAATCCCCTGAGATCGCCTTTCTCCCGCTCAGCGTCGACCGCCAGATCAGAGGGCTCCGCCAGGTTCCGAAGCCCAAGCAGCGGGTCGCGCCGAGCGGCCGCTTGACCACCGTCGTCTAGGAAGGTCGAGACGCGGCCTGCGGGCGCGCGAGGCTAGACTCCGCGCCGGAACCACCCGAGCCAGGAGTCCCATGCCCGAGAACGGAAAGTCGCCCGCAGGTGTCGGCAAGGTCGTCGAAATCAGAGGCGTCGTCCTCGACGCCGTCTTCCCCGGCGATCTGCCCGAGATCAACCACGCGCTCAGGATCAAGGTGGCCGGCGAGGAGGGCCGCCCCGAGGTCGATCTGATCGCAGAGGTTCAACAGCACCTCGGAAACGACCGCGTTCGCGCAGTCGCCATGGACTCGACGGACGGCCTCGCCCGAGGCGTCGACGTCGAGGATCTCGGCGCGCCGATCAGCGTCCCGGTCGGAAAGGCGACGCTCGGGCGGCTCTTCAACGTACTCGGGGAGACCATCGACGACCGCGACGAGAAGCTCGAGGACGAGGAGCGCTGGCCGATCCACCGGGATGCGCCCTCCTTCGAGGATCTGCAACCGACGGTCGAGATCTTCGAGACCGGAATCAAGGTCATCGACCTGCTCGCCCCCTACGTAAAGGGCGGCAAGGTCGGCCTTTTCGGCGGAGCGGGCGTCGGCAAGACGGTCCTGATCCAGGAGCTGATCCGGTCGATCGCCGAGGCGCACTCCGGTCTCTCGGTCTTCGCGGGAGTCGGGGAGCGGACGCGCGAGGGGAACGACCTCTATCTCGAGATGACCGAGTCCGGGGTCATCGACAAGACGGCGCTCGTCTTCGGCCAGATGAACGAGCCGCCGGGAGCGCGCCTCCGGGTGGCCCTCTCCGGGCTCACGATGGCCGAGTACTTCCGTGAGCAGGGCCAGGACGTCCTCCTCTTCATCGACAACATCTTTCGCTTCGTGCAGGCAGGCTCCGAGGTCTCCGCCCTGCTCGGACGGATGCCCTCCGCCGTCGGCTACCAGCCCACGCTCGCCACCGAGATGGGTCAGCTCCAGGAGCGGATCACCTCGACGCGAACAGGCTCGGTGACCTCTGTGCAGGCGATCTATGTGCCCGCCGACGACCTCACCGACCCGGCGCCGGCGAACACCTTCGCCCACCTCGACGCGACCACCGTGCTGACCCGGGCACTGACCGAGCAGGGGATCTATCCAGCCGTCGACCCGCTCGACTCCGTGTCCCGGATCATGCAGCCCGGCGTCGTCTCCGACGAGCACTACGCGACCGCCACGGGCGTCCAGGAGATCCTCCAGCGCTACAAGGAGCTCCAGGACATCATCGCCATCCTCGGGATGGAGGAGCTCTCTGACGAGGACAAGGTCGTCGTCCAGCGCGCGCGGAAGATCCAGCGCTTCCTCTCACAGCCGTTCTTCGTCGCGGAGCAGTTCACCGGCACCCCCGGCAAGTTCGTCGCGCTCGAGGACACGATCAGGGGCTTTTCGGAGATCCTCGAGGGCAAGCACGACGATCTGCCCGAAGGCGCCTTCTACATGGTCGGAACGATCGAGGAAGCTGTCGAGCGGGGCAAGGAGATGGGCGGCGAGGAAAAGGCCGAGGCAAAGGACGAGGAACCGGAGGCCGAGGAGGCAGAAGCCGACAAGGCAGACGAGCCATCCGGCGAGCGCGAAGCCGAGCCGACCCCCGCCTAGCGGCGCCGCATCGATGTTTTCCACAGCCTTCGTCCCCAGTCAAGACGTGTCCCGGGGTCAGACCCCTGGACACGTCTTCACGGGCCTTGGCCGGCGGTGCAACGCCTTGCGCTTGACCATTCAGTCCAGCGTCGGGCCATGTCCCCGGCCATGTCCCCGGGTCAGACCCCCGGACGGGGCCCGGTAGGACATGGCCGAGGGCACCGGCAAGACATTCGAGCTCTCCCTCGTCACGCCCGACGGAGCTGCGTACGAAGGTGAGGCCGAGATGCTGATCGTGCCGGGCGCCGACGGCGAGATCGGAGTCCTGGCGCGCCACGCGCCGCTGGTCGCGATGCTGAAGGCGGGCGAGATCCGTGTGAAGGCCGACGGATCCTGGGAGAGCTTCGCCGCGGGGCCAGGCTACTTCAAGGTGCAGCAGGACCGGGCGATTGTCCTCGTCGACGACGCCGTGCGGGCCGAGGACATCGACGTCGAAGCGGCCCGGCGTGAGGTGGAGGAGGCGCGGGCGCTCCTCGAGCGAGCAGAGGCCGACGAGGACCTCGACCGCTGGAAGGTCGAGCAACAGCTTCGCCACGCGGAGAACAAGCTCGAGGTCGCCGGCCGCGGCTAGGCGTACCCGAACGTTAAAGCGGCATTAAGCCGGGACTGGAGCCTTGCAGACCCCCTGGGCGCTCTCGCTAGCTTGAGGCGTCCGTTTCCATTCGACCTCCGAAGGAGGCTCAAATGATCTATTCGCTCCTGCGCTCCCTCGTCGGGCTCGAGGCCGGCCGTTCGTGCCGCACATGTTCCGAGTCGATCTCCCCGCGCGATCCGTTCGGCCAGAGCGAAGGGGTCTGTCCCCCCTGCCGCGACCACTGACCGCTCCTTTAACCGTGCACGACCGAGCTCCCGCCCGCCGGCGGGAGTTTTCTTCCCCGGGGCAGAATTCAGCGCATCTGGCCCGCGACCGAGGTCGAAAGGCAGAATGAACGGATGGTCACAACCGCCGTCTCCGCGGAAACGCGCCTGCGTCAGCTCCTCGACCAGCGGATCGTCGTGCTCGACGGCGCCTGGGGCACGATGCTCCAGCGGCTCGAGCTCGGGGACGCGGGCTACCGCGGTGAGCGGTTCCGCGAGCACCCGCGGGACGTCAAGGGCGACCCCGATCTCCTGAATCTCACCCGCCCGGATGTTGTCCTCGATGTCCACCGCGCCTACCTCGACGCCGGTGCGGGGATCACGACCACCAACACGTTCACGGCCACCTCGATCGGGCAGGCTGACTACGGGCTCGAGGACGCGGTTTACGACATCAACCTCGCGGGAGCACACCTGGCACGGCAGGCCTGTGACGAGCGGACCGACGGAGACCGGTTCGTGGCCGGGTCGGTCGGGCCCCTGAACCAGACCCTGTCGTTGTCGCCGAAGGTCGAGGACCCCGCCTTCCGGCGTGTCACCTTTGACGAGGTGCGCGAGAGCTACGCGGGACAGATCCGCGCGCTCGTCGACGGCGGGGTCGACCTCCTGCTCGTCGAGACGATCTTCGACACGCTGAACGCCAAAGCGGCGATCGCGGCTGCGCATCAGGTCTTCGACGAGAAGGGCGAGAGGCTGCCGCTCTGGATCTCGGTCACGATCGTCGACAGGAGCGGCCGCACCCTCTCGGGCCAGACGATCGAGGCCTTCTGGGCCTCGGTCGAGCATGCAAACCCTCTCGTCGTCGGGGTCAACTGTGCGCTCGGGGCGAAAGAGATGCGGCCCTACGTCGCCGATCTCGCCCGGCGCGCGCCCACCTACGTCAGTTGCCACCCCAACGCAGGTCTTCCGAACCCCTTCGGAGGCTACGACGAGCAGCCCGAGGACACGAGCGGGTTCCTTCGCGAGTTCGCCGAAGCCGGGCTGGTCAACATCGTCGGCGGCTGCTGCGGGACGACACCCGACCACGTGCGGGCGATCGCGGCCGCCGTTGAGGGCCTGGCTCCGCGGGAGCTGGCCGAGCCGCGCCGGGTCACTCGCCTCAGCGGGCTCGAGCCCTTCACGTTCACGGGCGACACGAACTTCGTGATGATCGGGGAGCGCACGAACGTGACCGGGTCGGCGCGCTTCCGCAAGCTGATCGAGGCCGGCGACTTCCAGGGTGCAGTCGACGTC
>DASQGA010000134.1:0-2996 GCA_035632855.1 Gaiellaceae bacterium
TCGCCTCGACATGGAGGCGATCGAGGGAATGGCCGAGCTCGGGCTCCTCGGGATCGTCATTCCGGAGGAGTACGGCGGGGCCGGGATGGACTACGTCTGCGAGGCGCTCGCCTGCGAGGAAATCGAGCGCGGGGAGGCGGCCTTCAGGACTCTCATCTCGGTTCACGTCGGGCTCAACTCGCTCTCAATCCTCAAGTACGCGAGCGAGGAGCAGAAGGAGCGGTACCTGGCCCCCCAGGCGCGAGGCGAGAAGCTCGCCTGCTTCGGCCTCACGGAGCCGGAGGCCGGGTCTGACGTTGCAGCGATGCGGACGACTGCCCGGCGCGAGGGGGACGGCTACGTTTTGAACGGCCAGAAGAACTGGATCTCCTACGCGACCGTCGCGGATCACCAGCTCGTGTTTGCGAAGACGGACGTCGACGCCAAGCACAAGGGCATCTCCGCGTTCATCGTCGAGCGGGAGTGGGCCGGGGTCACGACGAGGGAGACCGAGAACAAGCTGGGGATCTGGGCCGGCTCCACGGGCGAGCTCTTCTTCGAGAACGTCGAAGTACCCGCGGAGAATCTCGTGGGCCAGGAGGGCCAGGGGTTCGAGATCGCCATGCACGGGCTCGACCAGGGCCGCTTCACGGTGGCGGCCGGCGCGTGCGGCGTGATCCGGGCGTGTCTCGAGCGCTCGGTCGAGTACGCCCGCGAGCGCGAGACGTTCGGCAAGCCAATCGGCAAGTACCAGTTCGTCCAGGACATGATCGCCGACATGGTGCTCGGCTACGAAACGTCGAAGCTCCTAGTCATGCAGGCGGCCTGGCTCAAGAACCAGGGCGTCAGGAACACCCGCGAGACCAGCCTGGCCAAGTGGCACGCGACCGAGTCGGCCTTCAAGGCCGCGCACCTCGCGATCCAGATTCACGGGGCTTACGGCTACTCCGCGGAGTACGGCATCGAGCGCTACTTCCGCAACGCCCGTGCCCCGATCATCTACGAGGGTACGACGCAGATCCACAAGATGATGCAGGCCGAGCACGCGCTCGGCTACCGAAACCTGAACGGGCGCGACGGCGACGTCTCGCCGCTCGCCTCATGGGCCCCCGCGCTCTCGGCGCGGTAACAGGCCTAGCGCTCGTTGCCGCGGCGCTCGCCTTCCCGGCCACGTCGGCGGGCGCTCTTCCGGCGCAGGGGGTCTTCGTTCCGGGCGAGAGCCTGGGCGGCGTCCGGCTCGGCGACAGGAGGAGCGAGGTCCTCGACGCGTGGGGACGCCGCCACGGGGTCTGCCGGGACTGCCGTCTGGTCACCTGGTACTTCAACCTGAAGCCGTTTGAGCCGCAGGGCACAGCGGTCGTCTTCCGCCGCGGACGCGTCGTCCGCGCCTACACCGTCTGGCGCCCACGCGGGTGGCGTACGAACGGTGGGCTCGAGCTCGGCGCGACGAGCGGCGCGCTGGCGAAGGCCTATCCCGGACTCGCATCCCGGGCGTGCGACCGCTACACCGCATTCCTCCGCCGGGGAAACGTGCGAACGGCGAGCGTGTTCTACGTCTACCGTGGACGGCTCTGGGGCTTCGGCCTCATGCAGGCGCGGCTTTCGCCCTGTCTGTAGCCCGCTCGGCCTCGGCAAGTCGGACGACCAGGGGTATCGCGAGCAGAATCGGGATCGCAACGACCGGCCACACGATTCCGTAGCCCTCCGTCGACTCCAGGTAGGGGCTGGAGACGTCGATGGCGGCACCGACGGCCAGCGGCCCGACCAAGAGCCCGAGGCCCTTCGTCGTCAGCGCAAGGCCGGAGATCGCGCCCCGGTCCGACTCGGGCATCAGCTTGAAGAGCAGGCCCCAGGAGAGGGTCATGACGGTTCCGGCCGCAACGGCCACGACGAGAATGACCGCTGTGTACCACCAGTGCCAGGTCGTGGCGAGGCCGCCGCCGAGAAGCCCCATCCCGTAGACGACGGACGCACCGAGGATGACGGCGCCGAGCCCGAAACGGTCGCCGAAGCGGCTCGCCAGCGCTGCCGCTACCACGTAGCCGCCGGCCACGCACGCAAGCACGACCGACGAGACGTACAGAGGCTGGTCGAGCCCCCTGATGACGTAGAGGACGACGAAGGTGCGCATGCCCGCGAACGCCGCCTCCCAGGCCGCGTTCGCAATCAGGAACCGGCGGACATCCGGCTCGCGGCGGACGATCCGAAGCGGCGTGGCAAGCAGGGCACCGAGCCGCGGCACTCTTTGTGCCGGGCGCTCGTGCTCCCGGACCAGCACGATCACCGCCCCGCAAGCAAGGGCGGTCACGACAGACGCCAGGACGAACGGGAACGGCTCCCACACCGAGAGGAGGAAGCCGCCGCCCACCAGCCCACAGCCGAGCGCCAGGCCGCGGAAGAGGTGCTGGACCCCCTGCGAGCGACCGAAGACGTCCGGGGGCAGCACGTCTGGATAGAGGCCCCGGTACGGTGGCTCGTAGACGTAGTAGGCGAAGAAGAAGCCGAAGAGCGCGAGCGCGGTCAGGAAGAGGTTGGGCATGAACGCGACCAGCGCGAGCGTGGCCGCCATCGGCCCGAGCGCGAGGAGCATGTAGGGGCGGCGCCGGCCGAGTGGCGTCTGCGTCGCATCGCTCATCGGGCCGACGAGGAACGGGATGAAGAACGCGAACACGCCCTCGGCGGCTAGGACGAGCCCGATCAGCGTGCTCGAGTCCGTGAACCGCTCGAGCACGGGCGGCAGGTACGCGGCCACGGTCGTGATCGAGTAGGCGAGCCCGAACGCGCCCAGCCCGAGGATCCAGATCAACCGGCCCGGCGAGGGGGCGGGCACCTCCGCACGAACGGGCTCTTCGAGCTGTGGCCCGGCAATGCTCACCAGATGGTTGATCGGTTTTGGCGTGGTAATTGTCGGTCAACCATCTAGCCCGAGAGCCGCCGGAAGGTCGAGCAGGGTCGGCAAAGTGTCGTCCCGATCGGCGTAGCGCCCGTCGCGGTCGATCAGGAAGGCGCGCATCCCG
>DASQGA010000135.1:0-7340 GCA_035632855.1 Gaiellaceae bacterium
CCTACTACGAGCGCCTCCTTTCGACCGGCAAGACGCCGCGGGAGGCTCGTCGCTGCGTCAAGCGCGCGCTTGCTCGCTACTTCTACCGCCGGCTCGACGCGATTGGAGCTGTCGCCTTGACACCATAGAAGCGTCTGGGCACCGCTGTGCCCAGCGCCTTGTCTGGCGCGTCATCCGGCCCGGCGGAACTCTTGCATCAGACCTCTAGGCGGGCAGACACCCCTAGAGCTTCTCGGCGTACTCACGGTTCACGTCCTTGAGCGTCGCCTCAGTGCCGAAAAAGGCGTGCTTGGACATGTCTGCCGTGTAGCGGCTGGCCGCGGGCTGGCGTCCGAGCGCCTCCGCGAGGCTGCGGATGTGGTGCGGGCCGGCGCCGCAGCAGACGCCGAGGTAGCGGATGCCGAGGTCGTAGGCCTCCTGGCCGAACTCCCCGAGCTCGTACCGGTTGCATGTGAAGGGGTCGAGGGCCGTGGGGAAGGGCCGGTCGTCGGGCAGGCAGTTGCAGTCAGGGTCGCGGAGCGACTGGAAGCTCGGCTGCTCGTCCGTCGTCCGGTACGGCACGGGAAGTGCGGCGACGTGTCCCTGGACCGTGTTCCGGATCCGCTTCAGCAGTGGAAGCATCGTCCGGGGCCCGCGGATGCAGTTCAGCCCGACCACGGCGGCGCCGGCGTCCTCGAGGCGCTTGCACGCGTCCTCGGGCGACCAGCCTTCCCGGGTCTCGGGCTCCTGGTGGATCGCGAGCGTGATGACGGCGGGCACGCCTGCCTCCTGGATGACGCCGAGCGCGATCAGCGCCTCTTCGCCCCACGAGAACGTCTCGCCGATCACGAAGTCGACGCCGGCCTCGACCGCCCAGCCAACCTGCTCCTCGAACATCGCTCGGACCGCGGAGCGCGACTCATCGTCGGGTGCGAACACGTTCGTGTTGCAGATGTCGCCCGCGAAGAGCGTGCCGCTCTCGTCGGCGACCTCGAGCGCGAGCGCGAGCGCCTGGCGGTTCATCGGCTCGAGCAGTTCTTCCTTCCCGAGGATCCGCAGCTTCTCGCGGTGGGCGTAGTACGTGAACGCTTCGACGACGTCCGAGCCCGCGTGCACGAACTCGCGGTGGAGGCCCTTGACGAGCTCCGGATGGTCGAGCACCACCTCGGGGACGAACGCCCCCGCCTGAAGGTAGCCGCGGCGCTCGAACTCGAGCAGGTAGCCCTCGGCGCAGATGACGGCACCCTGGTCGAGGCGCTCCAGCAGTCCAGGGCCACGCTTCGAGGCGCTCTCAGCCATTCCGGCCACGATACAAGCCGTCGTTTCGCTCCGCGCCCGGAGCCGTTCGCGTCTCAGGCCGCCCGCGCGGGGTCGAAGGGCAGGAGCTCCGGCGCGGTGCGCCCTTCCAGTACGAGGGGTGCAAGCGCCGCGGCCGAGGCGGGAGCAAGCGTGACGCCGAGCATGCCGTGACCCGTCGCGACATAGGCGTTGTCGAGCGCCGGTGCGCGTCCGATCAGCGGTAGGCCATCGGCTGTCATCGGCCGGAGCCCCGCCCACTCGAGCAGCACCGGCTGGGAGCCTGGACGCCAGTCCTCGAAGTACGGGTCGACCGTCGACAGCATCGCCGCCAGCCGACGCCGGTCGACCTGGTCGCTCGAGGAGCCGAGCTCGAAGACCCCCGCGATCCGGACCGTTTCGTCGTAGGAGCTGATGCCAACCTTGGCCTCGGCGAGGTAGAGGGCGTGGCTGGGGCGGGTGTCACCGCCGGCCAGGGTGACGCTGTAGCCCCGCGCGCCGACGAGCGGCATGCGGACGCCGAGCCGCGCCAGGAGGGGGCTCGAAGCAGCTCCGGCGGCGACCACGACACGGTCGGCCTCCAGCGGTCCCGCGCCGGTCCTGATACGGATGCCTCCATCGGCGGCCACGAGGTCGAGGACCTCGATCTCCTCCCGGAGCTCGACGCCCTGCTCCGCGAGGTAGGCGGAGAGACCCTCGGTGAGACTCTCGGGCCTGACATAGCGGTCGATGACAGCGCGTACGCCGCCGACAAGTCCTCCCGCGGCCAGCTCTGGCTCGAGCGCGCGCGCCTCGTCCGGCCCGAGCTCGACGATCTCGCCCGTGAAGCCGATCGACCGAAGCCGGCGGAAGAGGTCGGTGTACGAGATGAGGCCGGCCTCGGTGGTCGCGACCAGCAGGAGTCCAGAGCGGTGCATCTCGAATCGGACGCCGGCAGCCGCATAGACGTCGAAGAGCTCGAGCGTCCGGGCATTGAGGGCGAGCAGGGCGCGCACTCCATGTTCCCACCGCTCCCGCGTCGCGCTCCGGCGGAAGCCGAGGAGCCAGCGCAGGAAGGTCGGATCCAGGCTCGGATGGATGACGAGCGGCCCGCCGCCCCGGAGCATGCCCCGTAGTCCCTCGCCGATGATCCCGGGCGCCGGGAGTGGGTACGTGAAGCTTGGGCACACCCAGCCTGTGTTCCCGCGCGAGGCGCCCTGACCCAGGCGCCCACGCTCGAGCACGCAGACATCGGCTCCGCCGCGGCGGAGCTCGTACGCGCAGCAGAGCCCGACCACGCCCGAGCCGATCACCGCGACCTTCACCGCCGCACCGCCGTTACTGGTCAGAGCTCGCGGGCGAACTCCCGGTTCGACTCCTTCAGGCGCTCGTCGCTCCCGAAGTACGCATGCTTCGACATGTCCGGGCTGTACCGGCTGGCCGGCGGCGTGCGGCCGAGCGCCTCGGCGAGGCTGCGGGTGTAGTGCGGGGCGTTGCCGCAGCAGACGCCCAGGTAGTGGACACCGAGCTCGAACGCCGCCCGCCCGAACTCCGCGATCTCGTAGCGGTTGCACGCGAGCGGCTCGAGTGCGGTGGGGAACGGCCGGCCATCTGGCAGGTCCTGAGCGCCGGGATCCCGGAGGGCCTGGAACGTCGGCTCCTGCTCGTGCGTCCGGTACGGCACCGGTAGCGCCGCGACGTGCCCGGCGACGGCGTCGCGGATCGGCCCGAGCAGCGACAGCATCGTCTCCGGGCCCCTGATGCAGTTGACGCCGACGACGTCGGCCCCGGCGTCCTCGAGGCGCTTGCACGCCTCCGCGATCGTCCAGCCGTCACGGGTGATCGGATCACGATGCACGGCGATCGTGACGACGGCCGGCAGCCCGGCCGCCTTGATCGTCTCGAGCGCGAGCAGGGCTTCCGCGACGTGCGAGATCGTCTCGGCGATCACGAAGTCGACGCCGGCCTCGGCGGCCCACCCCACCTGCTCCTCGAACATCATCCGCACCGCGCGAACGGAGTCGTCGTCATCCGGCTCGAAGACGTTGGTGTTGCAGATGTCGCCGGCGGCGAGGGTTCCCGTCTCGTCGGCGACCTCCTTCGCGAGCGCGAGCGCCTGCCGGTTCAGAGGCTCGAGCAGCTCCTCCTTGCCGATGATCCGCAGCTTCTCGCGGTGGCCGTAGTACGTGAACGCCTCGACGACGTCGGAACCGGCATGGACGAACTCGCGGTGGAGCTGAGCGACCAGCTCCGGGTGCTCGAGGACGACCTCCGGGACGAAGGCGCCGGCCTGGAGGTAGCCGCGCCGCTCGAACTCGAAGAGGTACCCCTCGGCGCAGATGACCGGGCCCCGCTCGAGTCGCTCGAGCAAACCGGGTGGAGCGGCACGGCGATCGGCGGCCATGGGACTACGATAACGACCGGGTCAGCTCGGCGAAGCGGCCCGACCGGATCGCGCCGAGGACGACGCCGAGGTCGGTCGGCACGGTGTCGCCGCGGCCGGAGAAGGCGATCCCCTCGCGGATGATCTCCCGCGCCCGGCGCGTGCCCGCACCAAGCTCGCCCCCGCGCAGGTCGACTGCCTGGGCGGCCACTACGAGCTCGATCGACGCGATGCGCTCACCGAGCTCGACCATCTCGCGGAGCCGTCGGGCGCCGAGGGGGGCCATGGTCATCCGGTCCTCGATTCCCTCCGCGTGAGACGTGCTCGCCACCTCGAAGGACACGGGCTGGGCGAGGAGCCGTGCCTCAGCGACCAGCGCCTGGCCGACGACGCCGAACTCCGCGAACGAGTCCTCCGCGAGCCCGCGCTCCACCGCGAGCCCCTCGGGAAGCCCGGAGAGCGGGTACTCGAGGAGCTTCACGAGGCGCTCGTTGGCACTCGTCAGGACGGGGGCGAGGGCGATGCGGAGAAAGTCGAGCGCCGCTGCCAGGGGCAAGATCTCGAAGTTGGCGACCGAGACGATCCGGTCCTCCTCGGGAACGATGAGCGGATTCTCCTGGGAGGCGTTCAGCTCGATCCGAAGCTGCGCCTCGGCGAACGCGAGCACGTCGCGCGCCGCTCCGTGGCCCTGGGGCAGGCCGCGGAAGGTCAGGGGGTCCTGAAGGTTCCGAGCCGCGCCCTCGCCCCACAGGTAGCTCCCCGCCAGCAGGGCGCGCAGGCGCTCCAGCGTCTCGACGAGGCCGGGATACGGGCGCGTCTCGCCGATCCGTGGATGGAGGATGGTGAGGTTCGCACCGAAGGCCTCGAGGTCGAGGGCTCCGGCAACATCGAACGTGTCGAGCAGCCGGCGTGCGTCGGCGACGCCCAACGCGGCGATCGCGGTCGAGAAGGCGTTGTTGTTCAGGAGTGCCAGGCCTTCCTTCGCGGCCGGCGCGTACCCGTCGAGCAGCCCCTGGGCGAGGTCGGCCATCGTCGCCAGGTCGGCCTGGCCCAGCGAACCGAGCGTCCGGACGGTGGGGAGATCGTTCGCATTCAGCTTCGCGACGATGCGCTCCGCGAGCTCCGGTCGCACGCCCGCAGTCCCGAGCGCAAAGCCGTTCACGAGGCGAAGCATCGTGCCGCGAACAACCTCTTCCGACGCGGCCGGGCCCGAGGCGACGAGGTGGTTCAGGATGAGCTTTCGGTTGAACTCGTCCAGGTCGCGTGGCTCCACCTCGACCCGCTTCCGCACCCCGACCCCGGTCGTCAGCCCGTAGACGCGGTCGCCGCGCTCGATCACCCGCTCGACGAGCTCCCGGGCGGACTGCATCGTGGCCACCGACGTGGGGGAGAGCTCCACCGGCTCCCGCTCGCGGGCGACCCGGACCAGGTCCTCCGTCGTCAGACTGGTGCCGTCGAGGACGACCGTCACCCCCAGACCGCCTTCGCCGTCGCCGCAATCGTCCTGAGCTTGGCTAGCTCGTCGTCCTCCGAGATCGCGTTCCCGACCACGGACGTGGCGAACCCACATTGGGGCGAGAGGGCCAGGCGCTCGAGCGGGACGAATCGCGAAGCCTCCTCGATCCGCCTGCTCAGCTCCGCCACCGTCTCGCGCCGGGGCGTCTTCGTGGTGACCAGGCCGAGCACGACCACCTTGTCCTCAGGCACCGCGGCGAGCGGCTCGAAGCCCCCGGAGCGCTCGTCGTCGTACTCGAGCAGGAGCCGCTCTGCGCGGACGGCCGGGAAGATGCGCTCGGCGAGCCAGTCGTAGCCGCCCGAGACGAGCCAGCGGCTTGCCTGGTTGCCGCGGCAAAGATGGAATCCGAAGGTGACGCCGGGCCGGTCGGCGATCACGTGGTTGTCGAGCTCGAGCCCGAGCTCCAGCCATCGCTCCGCCGGCCAGCCCCGGCTCTCGTAGAAGGCCTTGTAGCACTCGTCGACGAGCAGCGGGTACTGCGGCGCGTCGAGCTGGAGATACGTGGCTCCGAGGGCGGCGAGCTCGTCTGCCTCCTCGCGGAGGATCTCGGCCACGTCGCCGAGGAATTCCTCGAGCGTCGCGTAGGCCGACGTGGAGCGCTCGGGGTCCCAGAAGTTGGCGAAGAGGCTCGGGCTGGGGAGCGTGACCTTGAGCGTCTTCGTTGTCCGCCGGCGTGCATAGACGAGCTCCTCACTGGACAGAGAGCGGCGGCGGCGCAGCTTCGCGACCACTGCGATCGGGGGGCGTTCGACGTTCATCGGGCCGAGCTCGTCGCTCTGCCAGTTCCCCCAGAGGAAGGCGTCGAGATCCCACTCGGCGAATCCGTCGACGGCCGCCGTGAGCTGGCTCTGGAAGGAGAGCCGGCGGACCTCGCCGTCCGTGACGACGTCGATCCCCGCTTCCTCCTGGAGTGCGAGCACGTGGTCGACGGCGGCGTCCTCGAACGCCTTGAAATCGGGCACGCTCAGCTCGCCGCTCGCCAAGCGCTCACGGGCCACGAGCAGCTCGGGCGGGCGCAGGAGGCTGCCGACGACGTCCGCACGCGCCTCGATCACATGGGTCAATCTACGTCCTGGCGCCGAGCAGCGGCGCGAGACCGTTCCGGTACGATTTCGGATCCGCCGACGCCGGGTCTGACCTTATGAGAGACATCCTTGTCCTCTGCCCGCAGGAGCGGGATATCCGAGCCATCGAAGCTGCCGCACTCGAGCAGCGCTTTCGCGTGAGCTACGTCGGGTCCGACCTCGACCAGCTGGAGAGCTTCGATCCGGAGGGGTTCCTCGCGGCGTGCGCCGAGTTGCCGGCGGACGGGGTCGTCGCGACCAAGGACCAGTCAGCGCTGCTCGCCGCGCTCCTGGCAGAGCGCCGCGGGCTCGCGGGACCCAGTGCTGCAGCCCTGGTCGCTTGCCAACACAAGCCGTTTTCACGCACGATCCAGCAGCGGGTCGCGCCGGAGTCGACTCCCCGCTTCGCGATCCTCGGGGACGCGCTTCCGTTTGCCTTGCCCGTGTTCGTGAAGCCCGTTGTGGGACGGCTCTCTCAGAACGCGTACCGGATCGACGAGCCCAGCGACCTCCTGCAGCTCCACGAGGCCGACCGCTACACGAACCGGTATGCGGACATCGCTGCGCTCGCGGGGGCGCCGCGGGAGTCAGCGCACGGATTCCTCGTCGAGGAGCTCCTGACGGGATCGGAGGTGACGCTCGAGGGCTACGTGCACGCCGGCAGGGTCGTGACGATCGGCGTCACCGACTCGGTCAAGTATCCGGGCACCCTCTCGTTCGAGCGCTTCGAGTACCCGAGCGTCCTCCCGCCGGAGCGGCAGGCGGAGCTCTCCGGTATCGCCGAGGGTGTGCTCCCGGCGCTCGGATTCGACACGGCCTTCTTCAACGTCGAGTTCTTCGTCTCGGAGGAGGGCCCGGCGCAGATCATCGAGGTCAACGGTCGCATCGCCTCGCAGTTCGCGCCACTCGTGGCCGGGCTGCATGGCCGCTCAACGTACGACGCGCTCTTCGAGCTCGCATGCGGGGAGGATCCGCGCTGGCAGACTGGGATCCCCGACGGCGTCGGCGTCAGCTGGTGCCTGCGGGTCTTCGCGGATGCTTTCGTCGAGAGCGTGCCGGATCCCGAAGAGGACGTGGAGATGCTCGTCCGTCCCGGGCTCTTCCTCTCCGAGCAGGGCGTGAA
>DASQGA010000136.1:0-11671 GCA_035632855.1 Gaiellaceae bacterium
GGAGCCGTGCGTGACGTCCTCATGGGCGAGCCGAGCTTCGACGTCGACGTCGCGGTCGAGGGTGACGGGATCGCGTTCGCCGGAGCCCTCGCCGGCGCGCTCGGCGGCCGGATCGTCCCGCACGAGAAGTTCGGCACGGCCATCGTGATCTCAGCAGCCGGCGAGCGCGTCGACGTCGCCACGACGCGGACCGAGTTCTACGACTACCCGGCAGCGTTGCCGCGGGTCGAGCGGGCCTCGATTCGCCAAGACCTCTTCCGGCGGGACTTCACGATCAACGCCATGGCCGCCTCGCTTCGCGGCGCGGACTTCGGACGGCTCGTGGACCCCTTCGACGGGCTCCGGGACCTCGAGCGCCGGGTCGTTCGCGTGCTCCACAACCTCTCGTTCATCGACGACCCAACGCGCATCTTTCGAGCCATCCGCTACGAGAACCGGTACGGCTTCGCGATGGACGCCCACACGGTCGGCCTCGCGCGGGCCTGCGTCGAGATGGACCTGGTGGGCGAGCTGTCCTCTGCGCGGCTCCGCGACGAGCTTCAGGCCCTTCTCGGCGAGGCGCACGTGGGCGAGTCCGTCCTCCGCCTCTCCGAGCTCGGAATCGCAAGAGCCATCCATCCTCATCTCGCGGCCGACGAAGATGCGGTCGATCTCATCGAGAGGCTCGACGATATCCGGGCCCGTTACGCGCCCGGGGTCCCGGCCTGGCGCCTTCGAGTGGCCGCGCTCGCGCGCGCGCTCCCACCCGACGAGCTCTACGACTGGTTCGCGCGTCTGAGGATCCGACGGCGTGATGCCGACCGGATCGCAGACGCCGTCACGGTCGCACCGAAGCTCAACCGACTCCTCGAGGACGCAACGGAGCCGGCAGCCGTGCACGCGCTCATTGCGCCACACGACCCGGACGGGGCACTGTTCGCGCTGGCGGCAGCGACTGGGTCCGCGCGTCAGCGGCTCGAGCAGTACTTCGACGACCTTCGAAGCGTGCGGCTCGAGATCTCCGGCGCGGATCTGGCCGAGCTCGGAGTCGGCGAATCGCCTCAGGTCGGCGCGATCCTGGAAGAACTCCTGCGCCGGAAGCTGAACGGCGAGGTCGAAGGGCGAGCGGCGGAGCTCGAGGCGGCCCGGGAGCTCCTGGCCGCGGAGCCGGCGTGAACGACCTCGAGACTTTTCTCTACCTGCTGCCGGTCCTGCTCGTCAGCCTGACGTTCCACGAGCTGGCGCACGCCGTCGTCGCCACCCGGCTTGGCGACCCAACGCCGCGCGAGCAGGGACGCCTGACGCTGAACCCGATCGCACATCTAGACCCGCTCGGAACGACGATGTTCGCGCTCACCTACTTCCTCACCGGCTTCATCTTCGGGTGGGCGAAGCCCGTCCTCGTCGACGCGCGCTGCTTCCGCAGGCCGAAGGAATCGATGGCGCTCGTCGCCGCGGCCGGCCCGGCCGTGAACTTCCTGATCGCCCTGGGCTGTGCTGCGATCGGCACGCACGTCGACGACCTCGGCACGAGGAGCCTCGACGTGCTCGAGCTCGCCTTCGAGCTCAATATCATCCTGGGGCTCTTCAACCTCATCCCGATTCCGCCCCTGGATGGATCTCGAATCGTCGGGGCGGCGATGTCGAACGCCACCTATGCACGGTGGGCGGCGCTCGACCAGTACGGGATGCTCGCGCTCTTTGCGGTCATCCTGCTCTTCCAGGACGAGTTCTTCACGCTCTTCCAGAGCGCGTTCGACGGCTCCGCCGACGTGATGATCAGGATCGTCGGAGGATGAGGCTCTTTGAGTGGGAGGCGCCCGGGCCCTACCGGGTCGCGTTCTCGACCCGCCTAGGTGGGGTAAGCGAGGGCGCCTACGCCTCGCTGAACCTCGGCGCCAAGACGGACGACGACTACGACCGGGTCTCCGAGAACCGGAGGCGCCTCTGCGCCGAGACGGGCGCCGACGGCACGAGCGCCACGATGGCTTTCCAGGTGCACGGCACGAACGTCACGGAGGCCAGACCGAAAGGCGTGTTGGCGCCGACCGAATTCGAACACTGCGATGGCCTGTGGAGCGACCGCCCGGGCCAGGCGATGCTGCTGGTGACCGCGGACTGCGCTCCGGTCGCGCTCTGCCGGTCGCATGCGGACCCACGGCTCGCGCTCCTGCACGTCGGCTGGAGGGGCCTGCTCGATGGCATCGTGGAGAGCGGCGTCTCCGTGCTGGGAGGCGGAGATCTCGCCGCCGCCGTCGGGCCGGCGATCGGAACGTGCTGCTACGAGGTGGGGGAGGAGGTGGCCGCTCCCTACCGCGACCGTTTCGGAGCCGACGTCATGCGGGGCCGGAACCTGCACCTGCCGCTCGCCGTCGAGCGCGCCCTCCGGGAGGCCGGAGTCGGCTCGGTCGAGCAGGCGGACCTCTGCACCGCCTGCCATCCGGAGCTCTTCTTCTCCCACCGCCGAGAGAAGGGCGTCACTGGTCGGCAGGGAGTGATCGGCTACGTCGCCTGAGGGGCTACGCGAGCGCTACGAAGGCGTCCGGGCCGAGGTCGGCCCCGGCGTCCGCGTGGTCGTCGCGACGAAGTACGTCTCCGCCGACGAGATGGCGGAGCTCGCCGACGCCGGCGTGGAGGTGGTGGGGGAGAACCGCCTCCAGGATCTGGTCGCGAAGCAGGAGCGCTGGGGCGACCGCTTCGAATGGCACTTCATCGGCCAGCTCCAGTCGCGGAAGGCCCGGGAGGTGTCCGCCCGGTGCGCGCTCCTCCATTCGCTCGACTCGCTCTCGGCCGCGAGGCGGCTCGAGGTTCCCGCCCTGGTCGAGGTCAACCTCTCGGGCGAGGAATCGAAAGCGGGGGTCGCGAGAGAAAACCTCGCAGCCTTCCTGGCCGAGGCGGCTGAGGCGGGTGCAGACGTCCGTGGCCTCATGACCATGCCGCCGTTCACGGAGGATCCCGAGCGCTCCCGGCCGTACTTCCACGGACTCCGGGAGCTGGCTCAGGAGCACGGTCTCACCGAGCTTTCGATGGGGACGTCGCAGGACTATCGGATTGCCGTCGAGGAGGGAGCGACGCTCGTGCGGGTGGGATCGAGCCTGCTCCGCGGGTAAGATTCTGGCCCGTCATGGGTGTCGCAGACGTCTGGAACCGCGCGCTCGTCTACTTCGGCATCGTCGAGGAGGATGAGTACTGGGACGAGGAGGCCTTCGACGCCGAGGACGAGCTCGAGCGCACGTACGGCGATCGGCCCAACGTGCGGCGTCTGAACCCGCGGCGCGCTCGCGCCGAGGAGTTCGACGACTGGTCCGACCCCGAGACCTCGCCGACCTCTCGGACCGCGGTTCTCCGCCACTCCCGCGGCCAACGCCCCCCGCTGGAGGCGGTGGCGTCCGCATCCGTGCGCGTCCACCTCGTCGTTCCGCAGAGCTTCGCTGACGCCCAGGGGATCGCGGACAAGTACAAGGACACCGTCCCGGTGATCCTGAATCTCCAGAGCACGGACGCTGAGCTCTCAAAGCGCCTCATCGACTTCTCGAGTGGGCTCACCTACGCGCTGAACGGCGGCATGCAGCGGATCGCCGACAAGGTCTTCCTGCTCACGCCGAGGAACGTCGAGGTTTCGGCGGAGGAGCGGGCGCGCCTGATCGAGCGCGGCTTCTTCAACCAGTCCTAGCTCTGGGTGTAAGCCCGCCCGGCCGAGGTGCGCGGTAGGTTTCCCCCGTGCTTCTCGCGGATTCCTTCGATACAGCTCGGAGCTTCGTCTCGACGGTCTTCGCCGTCTATCTGATCTGCATCATCGCCTACATCATCATGTCCTGGATCCCGCTTCCCTACAACGTCTGGCTGAGCCGGGTCCAGCGCTTTCTCTATGACGTGGTCGATCCGTATCTGCGGCTCTTCCGCCGCTTTCTGCCCCAGCTCTCGTTAGGCGGCCTGGGGCTCGACCTCTCGCCGATCGTCGCGATCTTCTCGCTCTACATCGTGCAGGCCCTCGTGCTGAAGGGAATCGACGCATTGCGATGAAGTAGGCGGGTGGATGTCACTCACGCCCGTCGAGATTCGCCATGTGAAGCTAGGTCGCCGGCTGGGCGGCTACGACCGGCGGGCGACCGAAACCCTGCTCGAGAAGATCGCCGAAAGCTTCGAGGACGTCTGGCGCGAGCGAGCGGACCTTCGTGACGAGATCGAGCGGCTGGAGGGCGAGCTGGCCCGTTTCCGGGAGCTCGAGGTGCTCCTTCGGAACACGCTGGTGTCGGCCGAGCGCTCGGCGGATGAGCTCCGCGCCCAGGCCCATCGCGAAGCCGACGTGATTCTCGATGAGGCCCGTGTCAAGGCACGCGAGATCGGGGGCGGTGCCGAGAGCGAGCGAGAGCGCGTCCGCGCGGAGATCAGAAGGCTGAAGACCGTAGAAGCCCAGATGCGCGCCGAGTACCGCGCCTTCCTCGTCACCGCGCTCGACCGGCTCGAGGGCGACACAGAGGAGCGCGAGGCGCCAGACCAGGCTGCCTGAGCCCAGGCCGGGGATATACTCGAGCCGTGTCGCCTGCCCGCTCCCGGTTGCGCCTGCACGTCTCCCCGGGGGGCGTGAGACGCGGGTGCTCGGGCGGATGGGCGCCTAGCGGAAGAGACGAAATGACCACGTTCGCACGGCGATCGGCCTGGCTCTAAAGCCAATCGGGAGGGGACATTCGGAACGTGCGCGAGCTGCAGGAAGACGATCGCGGAGGCGCGCCTCGAAACGATGCCGTACGCGACGAAGTGCATCTGGTGCAAGCCCCTCGAAGAGAGGGGTTGACGAACCCTTCACCGCGGCTGATCGACGTCCGCGTCGGGTCAGCCACGGACGGTCGCGTCCCGATCTCGATGGCCGCACGTTCGCTCTCCGCGCGGCCGTTCCACTGGCTCGCCCTCTTCGCGGTCGCATTCGCGGCGCTGGTCGCTGACCAGCTCACGAAGCAGCTCGTGGTCACTCAGCTCGCGCTCGGGGAGTCATTTCACGTCGCAGGCCCGCTCGAGATCCACCACGTGCGGAACTCGGGCATCGCCTTCGGCATCTTCTCGACCTGGGCATCCGCGGTCACGATCCTGACTGCGGTCGCGATCGCCTGGATGGTCGGCTACTTCGCGAAGGCGGGGGCGCGCCATCCGATTCTCCCGGTCGCGCTCGGGTTCCTGATCGGCGGCAGTCTCGGAAACCTGCTCGACCGCGTCCGGCTGGGGCACGTGACCGATTTTCTGGACGTCAGCTTCTGGCCTGCGTTCAACCTCGCGGACACGTTCATCGTCCTGGGCGTGGTCATCCTGATGGCGACGATCATCTCCGCCGAGCGCTCTCCCCGGAAGCTGCACCGACGCCTGCCTAGGACGAGCGGGTAGATGGTTGATCGGCAATTACCACACCCACCATGGCGGCCCAGACACGGCGCCAGGACGCACCCTCGCCCTTGCCAAGGCTTCTAGCCTTGCCTGCGGGCGATGGCGCACCCTGGCTTGGTCTGGCCCGTCCCCGCGGGCACGCCAATTACCGACCAACCATCTAGATGGCGCGGAGAGCTCTCGTCGTGCCGCCCGAGGCGGCCGGCGAGCGGCTCGACCACTACCTCGGGGCTCTCGACGACATCGGTTCCCGCGCGGCCGCCGAGCGACTACTCGACGCGGGGAAGGTCTTGGTGGCGGGTGCACGGCGCCCGAAGAGCCACCGGCTTGCGGCCGGAGAGCCGATCGAGTTCGAGGCACCCGAACGTGGCGCAAGCGCTCTCCAGCCTGAGGATCTCGACCTGTGCGTGGCGTTCGAGGACGAGCACCTGCTGGTGGTCGACAAGCCGGCCGGGGTCGTCGTACACCCCTCCGCCGGCCATGGCAGCGGCACGCTCGTTCACGGGCTCCTCGCGCGCGAGATCGCCGGAGGCGGGGACTCCGGCCGGCCCGGGATCGTCCACCGCCTCGACCGGGACACTTCGGGGCTTCTGGTCGTCGCCCGCTCCGAGGAGGCTCATCGCCGGCTGCAGCGCCTCCTGAGAAGCAGGAAGCTCGTCCGGGAGTACCTGGCCCTGGTGAGGGGACGGCCGCGCTCACGGAAGGGCCGGATCGAGGCGCCGATCGGCCGCGATCGCCACGACGCGACGCGGATCTCCCTGGATTCGACCGCTCTCCGTGAGGCCATCACGCACTTCGATGTGATCGAGCTCCTGCACGCTCACTCCCTGCTTCGGGTGCGGCTCGAGACGGGGAGGACGCACCAGATTCGGGTGCACCTGGCGGCGATCGACCTTCCGGTCTCGGGAGACCCGCTCTACGGTGTCGAGGGCGACCTCGGGCTCGGACGCCAGTTCCTGCACGCCGGACGCCTCGCGTTCCCGCACCCGTTCGGAGGCGAGACGGTCGAGGTGGAATCAGCCCTCCCGGCCGACCTGGCCGCGGCGCTCGACCGGGCCCGAGCGTAGGGCCGAGCTCGATCGCCAAGCGATCGCTAGGGCGCCACCGGACTTTCCCGGCCCGTCACGCTCCTGTCCCAGCGGCGTTGTCGGAGACCGAGAATCGACCCACGGCTTCGACTCGTACAGGCGCTGGTCGGCCAGGCTGAACAGCTGCTCCGGGCCGACGCAACCGTCAGCCAGCGTCGCCGTTCCGGCGCTCACCGAGAGCTCGGCCGGCATGCCCTCGAGCAGGCGATCGAGAAAGGCTTCCGCCGAGCTCAGATCCGCCTGCAGGAGCAAGGCGCCGAACTCGTCGCCCCCGAGCCGCCCGACCGCGTCCGTCTCGCGCACCGTCTGCGCAAGCGCCCGCCCGAAGGCGCGCAGAAGCCGGTCGCCCTCCTGGTGCCCCTCAGTGTCGTTCGTCACCTTGAAGTGGTCGAGGTCGAGAAGCACGAGGGCGAGCCGGCCCCGGTAGCGCTGCGCACGTGCGAGCTCCCGGCCGACGAGGTCATGGAAGGCCCGATGGTGCAGGAGCCCGGTGAGGGGATCCCGCCGCGCCAACTCGACCAGCCCGCCCGTGACCTGTCCGAAGTAGAGAACCAGGCAATGGTCGAGTGTCTCGCGAGCCCCGCGCTCGCCGTGTCGTTCGAGCACGCGGCCGAGTGCGAGGAGCTCTCTGATGATCTCCGTCTGGCCCAAACCGAGGCCCTCCCGCTCGCGAGCGTAGTCCGCTGCCAGCTCGTCTGGGTCGCCCCCGACCTCGAGGGCGGCGATGAACGACGGCAGCGTCCCGAGCTGGCCCAGGCGGCCCAGGCGGGCAAGGGATGGTGCTCCGCCTTCGCGGAGCACCTCCTCGACAGTCTCGACCGCAAGATCCCACGCGGATGCCCTCAGAACCCCGATGTCGCCAGCCTAAGCACCGGGTCGGCTAGAATGCAGCGGTTTTTCGTCCCCGGCCCGGTGGAATCCGGGCGGGTGGCGGTGCCGGGGTCTGACCTCGGTTCCACCCGTCTTCACCGGCTTTTCCCACTCAACCGAGGAGGATCTGAACGTGTCCGTCGTCTCGATGCGCGAGCTCCTGGAGGCCGGGGTGCACTTCGGCCACCAGACTCGGCGCTGGAACCCCAAGATGCGCCGCTTTCTCTTCACCGAGCGCGGCGGCATCTACATCATCGACCTGCAGCAGACCCTGTCGCTCCTGGAGCAGGCCCATGCGTTCGCGCGGAACATCGCCGAGAGAGGAGGATCTGTCCTCTTCGTGGGGACGAAGAAGCAGGCGCAGGACTCCGTCGCCGAACAGGCCGCGCGCGTCGGCATGCCGTACGTGAACCACCGCTGGCTGGGCGGGTTGCTCACGAACTGGCGCACGATCTCGGAGCGTCTAGAGCGCCTCCACGAGCTTCGGCGTCGGAAGGAAGAGGGACAGCTCGACCTGCTCCCGCCCAAGGAGCGCATCGCCATGGAGGGCGAGCTCGAGAAGCTCGAGGCGAACCTCGGCGGCGTGGCAGAAATGAAACGTCTGCCCGATGCGGTCTTCGTGGTCGACCTGAAGAAGGAACAACTGGCGATCCGCGAGGCGCGCCGTCTCGGCCTCCCTGTGATCGGCCTCGTGGACACGAACTGCGACCCAGACGACGCCGACTACATCATTCCCGGAAACGACGACGCGATCCGCTCCTGCGGCCTGATCGTGAAGGTGCTCGCGGACGGGATCGCCGCCGGGAAGACCGTCGTCACCGAAAGCGAGATCTCCCGGACGAACGGCCGCGTCGAGGATCCTGCGAGCGTCACCGACGTCGAGCCCGCGGCTCCGGAGGCGGAGACGGAGGAAGCCTCGGCCGAAGCAGCGGACCCCGAGTCCGACCCGGAGCCTCGAGCCGAGGGCGCCCTCGACCTACCAGAACCGGCCGCAGCCGCTGACGACGTGCTGGGCGAGCCTCCGAACGCGGACGCCGTCACGCAGGCGGAGTCGGAGGAGGGTCGCCCCGCGTGACCGGTATCAGCGCCAAGCTCGTCAAGGAGCTCCGAGATCTGACCGGCGCCGGGATGATGGAGTGCAAGCGGGCTCTGGTCGAGACGGACGGCAACGTCGAGGAAGCACAGCGGCTCCTCCGTGAGAAGGGCATGGCCTCGGCGGGAAAGCGCGCGGGCCGAGAGACGACGGAGGGCAGGGTGCTCGCCGAGGTCGAGGATCGCCACGGAGCCATGGTTGCGGTCGGCTGCGAGACCGAGCCCGTCTCGAACAACGAGGACTTCCTGCGCTACGCCCGGCGGGTTCTGGAGCTGGTCAGCGAGCAGGGTCCGGATGCCGTCGCCGAACTGGAAGAGGAACGTGTCGCGCTCGTCGCGCGAATCGGCGAGAACGTCGCCGTGCGCGGAGCGGCCAGAATGGAGTCCGCGAACGGGGAGGTTCTGGAGGCGTATGTCCACCGGCCAGCCGAGAAGATCGGGGTCCTGATCCGGCTCGCGGGAGGTGACAAGGACCTGGCGCGCATGCTCGCCCAGCACATCTCGTTCGCGAACCCGCAGTACGCCTCGCGCGACGAGGTGCCCGAAGCTGCGGTCGCCGGCGAGCGCGCGATCTACGAGAAGCTGCCGGACGTGATCTCGAAGCAAGTGCAGGTTCGGCCCAAGATCGTCGAGGGAATGCTGGGCAAGCGCTTCTTCGCGGAGATCGTCCTCGCCGACCAGCCCTGGATCCACGAGACGTCCCTGACCGTGGGGAAGGCCCTCGACGAGCGGGGCGCCGAGATCCGCGAGTTCGTGCGCTTCGCCCTGTCAGAGTGAGCGCGCATCCTGAGACCGGCGTCCTCGAAGAGCCCGCCACGGGAGGCGGCGCCTTCGGGCGCATTCTCCTGAAGCTCTCCGGAGAGGCGCTCATGGGAAGCAGGGACTACGGGATCGACCCGGAGCGGATCGAGTCGATCGCGAACGAAGTGAAGCAGGTTCACGACCTTGGGGTTGAAGTCGCCCTTGTCCTCGGCGCCGGCAACATCTACCGCGGGATGGAGGCGGCGGCCGAGGGTATGGACCGTGCCACCGGCGACTACGCCGGGATGCTCGCAACCCTGCTCAACTGCCTTGCCGTCCAGGACGCACTGGAACGGCTGGGCGTCCACACACGTGTTCTGTCGGCGATCAACGTGAGCGAGGTGGCGGAGCCCTACATCCGCCGCCGGGCCATGCGGCACCTCGAGAAGAAGCGCGTCGTCATCTTCGCTGCAGGGACTGGGAATCCGTTCTTCACGACCGACACGGCGGCTGCGCTGCGCGCGCTCGAGGTGGGTGCGGAGGCGCTCCTGATGGGGAAGAACGGCGTGGACGGCGTCTACGACGGAGATCCGCAGGTGGACGCGAACGCAAGCTTCCTCCCGGAACTCACGCACCGCGATGCACTCGAGCGTGGCCTCAAGGTCATGGACACGACCGCGCTCTCGCTCTGCATGGACAACGGCCTGCCGATCTACGTGTTCGGCCTCGACGACGCCGCGAACATCGAGCGTGTCGCGAGAGGTGAGCGGGTCGGCACGATCATCTCGACCCCCCGGAGGAGCGCATGATCGACGATCTACTGAAGGATGCCGACCGGCGTATGGACAAGTCCGTCGAGGCGGCCGCCCACGAGTTCACGACGGTGCGGACGGGCCGCGCGTCGGCAGGGCTTCTCGATCGCATCGAGATCGACTACTACGGGCAGAAGACGCCCCTGAAGCAGCTCGCAACAGTGAACGTCCCCGAGCCGCGGCTCCTGACCGTCCAGCCCTACGATCCCGGCTCGGTCAAAACAATCGAAAGGGCAATCCAGGAGTCCGACCTCGGCCTGACGCCCTCGAACGACGGCAAGCTGATCCGCTTGCCGATTCCACAGCTCACGGAGGAGCGCCGAAAGGAGCTCGTCAAGGTCGTGCGGCACCTCGCGGAGGAGGGGCGCATCGCGGTCCGGAACATCCGCCGAGACGTCATGCACGACCTGAAGGAGCTCGTCAAGGGAGGAGACGTCGGAGACGACGAGGAGAGACGGGCCGAGGAGCGGGCGCAGAAGCTGACGGACGACCACGTCAAGCGGATCGACGAGTTTCTGAAGCGCAAGGAAGAGGAGATCATGGAAGTCTGAAATCTTTTCGAGATTTCAGACTGATTCGAGGAGTTCTTTGCGCCTTCGGGAGAGATTTCGCACGATTCGGAAGCTGGCTCCAATCCGGGAGCGTGAACTCCCGGAAGTCGCCCGCTCGATCGCGATCATCATGGACGGGAACGGGCGGTGGGCCCGCAGGCGGCGCTTACCCGTGGCCGCCGGCCACCGGGCCGGGACCCGCGCTCTTCGGAGGACCGTCGAGGCCTCGATCGACCTAGGCATCGAGTCCCTGTGCGTCTACGCGTTCTCGACCGAGAACTGGTCTCGCCCGCCGGCGGAGGTCGAGTCGCTCATGGAGATCTTCATCGAGACGATCGAGCGCGAGCTCCCCGACCTCGTGCAGCAGGGCGTCCGGGTCCGGTTCATCGGCCGGCGCGACCGGGCGACGCTCGCACTCCGCCAGAAGATGGCCGAGCTCGAGGACGACACGCTCTCGAACGACCGGCTGAGCCTCTGGATCGCCTTCGACTATGGCGGCAGGGACGAGGTCGTCGAGGCGACGAGACGGCTCGTCGAGGACGGAGTCGACTCGAGAGACGTGGACGAGAACGCCATCGCCTCACGGCTTTACGCTCCCGAGATGCCTGAGCCCGACCTCCTCATCCGAACGTCCGGGGAGCTTCGAGTCTCGAATTTCCTCCTCTGGCAGCTCGCGTACACGGAGCTCGTGTTCGTCGAGACGCTCTGGCCCGACTTCGACGAGCGTCACCTGCGGCAGGCGCTCGCAGAGTACGCCGGCCGCCGACGGCGCTTCGGCGGCAGGTAGAGCAGGCAGCGTTTGAGCTCGCTCCTCTCGCGAGCCGTCGTTGCGCTGGCGGGCTTGCCGCTCGTCCTCGGGGCGGCTTATCTGGGCGGCTGGTTTCTCTTCGCGTTAGCAGCGTGCGCCGCGCTCGTCGCACTCCACGAGCTCTACCGGCTCGCCCGGCCGCTCCGCCCGCTCGTCCTCGCGGGCTATGCCGGAGCAGTGACCGCGCTCGCCGGAGCCGAGCTCGGCGGCGGCGAGTGGATGCTGGCGGGGTTCCTCGTCACCTTCCCGCTCGCATTCGTCTTCGCGGCGATCGCCGAGACGAGGCAGTCGACGACCGTGGCCGTGGCGACGACGGTGCTCGGTGCGGCCTGGGTCGGATTCGGACTCGGCCAC